>DBXQ01000058.1:3436-6162 GCA_002309955.1 Bacteroidales bacterium UBA1208 | reverse complement strand
AGGCTGTAGGGGTTGCCCTCGCATTCAACGCGGGCTTCTTCAGAGTTCAATACGTCATAGGGACGTGAGGCCAGTTTCTCGACGATGTCGACGGGCGGGCGGAATCCCTTAAAAGGTTTAATGATTGACATAGTTTGTGTGTGATTGAATTAATTATATGTTTTTATCTTCTAATAATATGATGTTCATGCTATTGTTTCAAGCACTATTTTCCGACTGCAAAGATACTAACTTTTCGCGACATGACGAAATTATTTTTATATAAAGTTATTATTTAATCTCATCACATGAGTACGAATCACCTGCAGTCTCTTTGAAACACAGACCACTTCAAGGGTACAACTGCCATTAAAGCATATCAAATACAATTGACATCAAAATGATAATTTCAATGCCCGAAAATCCCATTAAAGCTCCCCTATAAAAACATGTTTTTGCATTTATTTTCAAAAATTTTAAGAAAATACTTGTAACAATCATTTTTTTTTACGAACTTTGCAACATTGATATACATTTTAGATGTTTTAGATAAGAAATTGATTTTCATTATAAATATATATAAAACACACCTATATGTTCATTTAAAAGAAACATGGGAAATAAATAACAAACTTAAAAAATAAATTACAAACCTAAAAACAAAGAGCTATGACAGACGAAGGACTTGCACTTATCATGAAATTCGAAGGCTGCAAACTGACCGCGTATAAATGTCCTGCCGGAAAATGGACTATCGGTTACGGAGCCACTCATTATCTCGATGGGTCGAAAGTTAAAGAAGGCGACAAACTCAAATCAAAGGAGGAAGCTGTAGAACTTTTAAAAAACATGGTTAAATCCTATGAAGCCTCTGTTGAGAAACTGGTCACTGCCCAGATAAACCCCAATCAGAAAGACGCATTGATCTCATTCACCTACAATGTGGGTGCCCTCAACTTAGGCAGATCAACCCTGTTGAAAAAAGTCAACAACAATCCTAACGACAAAACCATCAAAGACGAATTTGCAAAATGGGTCAATGCTGATGGAAAAGTTGTTGATGGGTTGGTAAGAAGACGCAAAGCCGAAGCCGATTTTTATTTCAAGAAATGGGATGAACCTCTGCCTGAATACGACCCAAGTCAGTGGAAAGGCCCTTATTACCCTGGTTCCGACAACGATAATTCATTCAATTGGCCAGGAAAACCCCAATCGTCCAAGAAATAGGACTGTGATTATACGAGAGTGCGTGCCTCCGGCATGCACTCTCATTGTCTTGTTCTACCCCATACTGATGATGCATGGGGAAAATATAAATAGTTCCTGCTCAGGAGCTTTTTTTATTTCTCAACAGCCAAAACATGTGCAAAAAAAACACATCAATAAATCTAAAAATTCTCCGCAGTCCGAAGCGTACAATATGGGATAACCCAGAGAAAAAAGAGGGCGTCATCACGACGCCCTCCCAAACATAACCATAAAACTACTTCTCTATAAACATAATCATAAAACTACTTCTCTAAACGGATACGGGCATCCACAGCGGTTACATAACGCGGATTGCCCAGCAACGGGTTGAGATCCATCTCGGCAATCTCCGGGGCTGCCTGAACCAGTGCACTCACACGGGCAATCTGATCGGCATAAAGGTCGATATTCACGGCCTCTTGTCCACGAACACCTTGCAGAATCTTATAACCGCGCAGTTTGGTAAGAGCCTCCTTGGCCTCAGCGGCACTGATGGGAGCCAGCGCACTCTGCACGTCTTTCAGCACTTCAATGAAGATACCGCCCAAGCCGAAGAAAATCTGATGGCCGAACTTCGGGTCTTTAATGGCTCCGATATACACATCCGTACCATCCAGCATAGGATACATCTCCACAGCGTAAGTCTCGGGAATGACAATCAGGCGGTTAAACTCCTTCTCGACGGTCTCAAGATCTTTCACGCCGAGGGTGACACCACCCACATCGCTCTTGTGCAGAGGACCAACGACCTTCATCACCAAGGGGACATCCTTGCTGCATCCCACCTCCTTGGCAAAGGCGATGGCATCCTCTACCTTCGACACTTCCACACTCTTCTTGCGGCTGATTCCTGCTGCATCAAGCAGTTCGTTGTAATCGGCTATCTCCATATATCCGCTCTCGCAGCGATCCACAGTCTTGCGGATACGAGCCACATCGATAGCAGGCTGCTCCACATTCTCAGGCTGGGGCTTGGGAGTATTGTACACCTTACAAATGGCGTTGCCGAGCACACACTCCTCGGGGAAGTTGATGTTGCCGCGGTCAATAAACTCCTGGATCTCGTCTTTCACATTGATAATCGAAGGCAATACAGGGAAAATCGGTTTTTTGCAAGTCTTCATCTTCTCGTCAAGCAGGGCATACACCTCGCGGTTCGAGAACAGTCCGGGCGAACCAAAGATAACCACCGAGAAATCGATGTCGGTATACTCGTTCTCCACCGTGTCGATAATATAACCCAGTTGCTCGGCCGTACCCGTGGCGAGGAAGTCGATAGGATTGCCCACCGACGAACCACCGAACAGTTTCTCCAACAAAGCGGGGCTGGCGGGATGCTCTTTCAGACTCGGCACTTCAATGCCGCCGTTGCTCAACACGTCGGTCAACATAACTGCAGGACCGCCTGCATGAGTGATAACTGCGCAACGGTTGCCCTTGATTTCGGGATACATAAACACACCGCACACCGTAGTCAGTTCCTGACGGTTCTGGCAACG
>DBXQ01000058.1:0-3337 GCA_002309955.1 Bacteroidales bacterium UBA1208 | reverse complement strand
ATATGGCAGCCCTTGTTAATAAGGCTACGGCTATGCTTGAGCAAACGCTGCGGGTCGCCAACCTTTTCCATATACAGCATGATGACATGGCTTGATGTCTCTGGGTCGAAAGTCTCGTCTAAATGTTCCAGCACATCCTCTATACCCAGCTGTGCACTGTTACCCACAGCCCACACACTGTTGAACTTAAGACCGTTGGTCATGCCATATTCCTTGATAAACACAGCTGTGGCACCACTACCCGTGATAAAATCCACACCCTTGGGGTCAAGCTTCGGGATAGGCGTGTCGAAACATCCGCTATAATTGGTGTTGAGGAAACCCGTGCAGTTGGGTCCAATCAACGAACCGCCCACAGCATTGATGCTGTCGACGATATGCTTCTCAATAGCGGCACCCTCGGCATTCTCCTCCGAGAAACCGGCACTCACAATGATAAAACCCTTCGTACCCTTCTGCTGCGTCAGCACATCGACAGTCTGTGCGCAGAACTTGGCTGCAATACACAGTATGGCGCAATCCACCTGCGGCAAATCCTCGACCTTGGCAAAACATTTAATGCCTTGAACCTCGGTCTCCTTGGGGTTGACTGCATAGACAGGACCGCTGAAATTACTCTCAAGGAGATTCTTCAAGGCCTTGCCTCCGGGTTTGTGTATATCGCTCGATGCACCGCAGATAACAATGCTGCGGGGATTTAAAAGTTCTTTTGCTATCATATCTTTTATTATTTTAGGGATAATCGGAGCACTCTGAATAATCAGATAATTCAGATTACTCCGAAAAACTCAAATTACTTCACCTTAGGCATAGCGGCAAGAGCTGCCAGCAGGTAGTCATAGAACTTCTTGCTGCTCTCAATATTGGCACGCTCGTCGGGACTGTGGGGGCTGTTCAGCGTCGGGCCGAAACTAATCATCTCCATGTCGGGGTACTTGCCACCCAGCAAACCGCATTCCAAACCGGCATGGATAGCCACCACAGCGGGTTCCTTGCCATACATCTTTTTATAGGTCTGCTTCATAGTCTTCAGCAAGCCGCTCTCCATGTTGGGTTTCCAACCAGGATAAGCACCCGTCAACTGGCACTTGCCGCCTGCCAACTCAGCCAAGCACACCAGACGCTCTGCCAGTGCATCCTTGGCACTGTCTACCGAACTACGCAACAGAGCTTTGATAGTAAAGTTCTTTCCATTGGTGTTCATAATAGCCAGATTGAGCGAGGTCTCTACCAAACCTTCCATATCCTTGCTCATGCGGATAACGCCATTAGGAGCAATCATCACAGCATTGATAATCTTCTGTGTGTCGGCCTCGGTCATGACCTTGGGATACATGCGCACAGGTTCCAGTTTCATAAAGAAATCAGGTTCCACGCGGCCAATCTCCTTCTTCACCCAGCCAGCCACCTTCTCCAGCTCTGCCACAATGCACTCCTTGTGTGCCTTCGGCATAGCAAAAGTAATCATAGCGTCGCGCGGGATGGCATTGCGCATATTGCCACCATCCACATTAATCAGGCGGATACCGCAATCGGCAACCCAGCGGATATGGCGAAACAACAACTTGTTGGCATTGGCACGTCCAGTATTGATTTCCATACCGCTGTGACCACCCTTCAAACCGCCGATAATCAGGTGCATGGCGCAATAATCCTTGGGTGCAGCCTCGGTGGCGTAGGGGATAGAAATGGTAGCGTCTATACCGCCGGCGCAACCCACATACAGCTCACCTTCAGTCTCACTGTCCAGATTCAGCAGATATTGACCCTTCAACTCGCCGCGTTTCAGACCGAAAGCACCGGTCATGCCGGTCTCCTCATCCGTGGTGATAAGGGCCTCGATAGGACCGTGCTTGATAGTCTTGCTCTCCAGCACAGCCATCGCTGCAGCCACACCCAGACCGTCGTCGGCACCCAATGTGGTATCGCAAGCATAGACCCAGCCGTCAACAATCTTCGTCTCGATGGGATCCTTCAGAAAATCGTGCACCTTGCCGGCACGAGCCTGCGGAACCATATCCATGTGGGCTTGCAGCACCACAGGACACACATCCTCCATGCCCGGAGTGGCGGGCTTACTCATAATGATGTTTCCGACCTTGTCGACACGGCAATCGATATTACGTTCCTTTGCCCACTTCACGAGATAATCGCGAACAGCCTCTTCATGCTTCGAGGGACGGGGGCAACGAGTGAGGTTATAGAAATTACCCCACAGTTCTTTTGGCTCTAAATCTTTAATTGTCATATTATTATTGTTTTTTTGATTATTCTATGATGTCTGCGAAGATACAAATATTTTTTGAATTATTTGTTAAAACGCGAAAAAAAAGTAACTCTCCTTGACTATTTTAACATTATTAGCGTGTTCGAAAAAAGGGACTATTGAGAATAAAACCCTTCAAGGCATGTGTGTATATGATAATAAAAATCCCCGCCATATCGACGGGGATTCCTATTGTTGTTGCGGATGGCTACGCCACTTACCCTAATCATTATCACAGACAAGACGTACAGAATTTCCATCATAATAGCGCCCACCATAGTTTAACACAGTGCAGCGGAAGCTATTGAAAGTCATCTTCCAATCGGAAGAGGGTGTGGACGACCAATAGTAGCCCCAGGAACTCACATTGGAAACATCATATGCACCCCAACGGTAACCCGCCGCAGGCAGGAACACTGCACCGGCAGCCTCCATCTGCTCCCATTGATCAAGAGTATAGCTATTATGTGTCCAATCTTCCCAAGTAGTTGCAAAGCCCGTTGCAAATGAATAACCCAAAGGCAGTGTACAGTTATCGGGCAAGAGAATCATTCCATGAACTCCGTTGATATTGCCTATACCATACTGATGGTTATCAAACAGATACTCCCACTCTTCCCATGAGAGCGTACGCCACTGGTTGGCAGCGTTGCCTCCGTTGCTGATAGCATTGCTGCCCCAGTCCACAAAGGTGCCATAGTCAGTAGAGGTCATGGAGACCAATATTGGATTGTTTCCCGTGCCCCAACCGAAGAGATCAATCCAACCAAAATAGTTCGCATCGATAAGTTCATTACTGCACCTTACGCCGTTTTCATAGACGTTTCCCAAGTAGTTATTGCCCACAAAGTCGTACTGGTTTTCAGCAAAACGCCATGTGGTTGTACTGGCTTGATATTGCAGATTGCCCTTGGAGAAACGGATTTGGTCGCCGTCGGCATTGATGGTGAACAGACCGGTCAAGGCGCCTTCGGGCAACGGATTGACGAAGTTCAGGTCGTTCTCGCCCAAATTAACCGTGGTGTACTGGCTGCGGGTGATGTAGATGGCCACGTCGGTCTTGCTGCGCTT
>DBXQ01000014.1:1773-2917 GCA_002309955.1 Bacteroidales bacterium UBA1208 | reverse complement strand
CGCTCGTCACGGGTGGCACGGCGGTCGATATCGATGATGAAGAGGTGACCAATTTTGACTATTCCGGTATCAACAATTTGTTGAACAACAATACATTGGATAGCTTCCGCAATGGCGAGCGTCAAACTTTGGGCAATGTGCTGCTCACCGGTGCCACGGGCTACCTTGGCATTTACGTGCTGCAGGAACTGATCCGGTCGGATGCCCAGAACATCTACTGTCTGGTGCGAGACAAGAACATGGATGCCGCCGAACACCGGCTGAAAACCCTCCTGTTCTACTATTTCGAATCCACCTACGACGAACTGTTCGGCAAACGTCTCCACATTCTCCTTGGGGATGTCACCAACGACCTGACCGCTCTTGTACAGACAAAAATCGACACGGTGTTCAACTGTGCCGCTGTAGTGAAGCACTTCAGTGAAGGCACTGAAATCGAAGACGTGAATGTGGGTGGTGCGCAGCGTTGTGTTGACCTCTGTTTGAAAACTGGCGCACGCTTGGTACACATTTCCACATACAGCACCAGCGGCCTCAACGTCAACGACAGCATGGCGCCCGACTACGTTTTCACTGAGCAAAAACTCTATGACGGCCAATATCTTGGAAACCAGTATGTCCATTCCAAGTTTATGGCAGAACGCATTGTGCTGCAATCTATTGTTGAGGACGGATTGTCGGCCAAGGTGATCCGTGTCGGTAACTTGGCGGCGCGCACCAGCGACGGTGAATTCCAAATCAACTTCTCCACGAACTCCTTTATGGGACGCATCAAAGTCTTTAACATGCTGGGATGTTTCCCCTATTCCCTGTACGAAAGTAAGGTAGAATTCTCGCCTATTGACGAAACGGCACACGCCATCATCCTGCTCAGTTCCACACCCAAGGAGTGCTGCCTGTTCCATTCCTACAACAGCCATACGCAGTTCCTCGGCGACGTCCTCAACGGCTTCAACAATTTAGGGACACACATTCGTCTCGTGGAAGATGAGGAGTACAATGCCACTATGGAGAGTGCGGGCAACGACCCGCAGAAGGCCAAGACACTTTCCAGCCTGCTCGCCTACCAAGATATGGCCCATGGCATGAAAGTCAAGGAGGTAGTTGTTAGAAATCCGTACACCACGCAGGTGCTCTACCGTCT
>DBXQ01000014.1:0-1613 GCA_002309955.1 Bacteroidales bacterium UBA1208 | reverse complement strand
AGGCTGCAAAAGTACAACTTTTCTTTTTTCAGACCTTATTTTTAGGAAAATATTTTATTTGTTTATAAATTATTGAAAATTAATACATTATAATATATATTCCCGTTTAAAATGAAACTCCCCGTCCTTTTCAGACAGGGAGTTATGGGTTTTCTTCGGAAAAAAATCCGTAAAAAACAAGCAGTTACTTCACCATCACCTTGCGGGTGAGGACGCGGCCATCGGCAAAAGTGACACTGACCGTATAGAGGCCTTCACTATAGCTGCTGACCGGAATATCCGTACTTGTAGTGGAAACCATCAGCTGTCCCAAAGCATTGAAAATACGGATGTTGTCGATGTTTTCAGCTTCCACGTGCAACATGTCCTTCGTAGGATTGGGGTACACATTCACAGTCGGGAAAGGATTTTCGTTGACATCAACAATTCCCATGCAAAGGGCAAAGAAGTTGTAGATTTCGGTGGCATAATCGATGTCATAGTTGGGGGTGTAGTACCATTCATGGTCGCCGCCGGTCACTTTGATGAATGCCGTTCTGGTGCCGTCGGTGCCGCCCTCATACATGAACTTCTCGAAGGTCTTGCCATCATTGGCATTGTCGGGATAGTCAGTATGGATCGGGGTGGCGGAGCACTGGTTGTAATTGCGCCAGTACTCGACGGTGGCTTCCGCGCCAAGGCCGACACTCACAGTCATGCCGACATTGAAACCGGCATTGTCGTAAGTGACAGTGCCGTCGGCGGTGCCGTGGATGTGCATGGCACTCACATGTCCGACCGGCGTGGAGGTAGCGATTTCGTTGCCGATGGTTCCGCTCACGGAGGCGATGGCTTTGATACGATCGCCGTGCTCCATCGCCATACGGTTCGACATAAAGCCTCCCATGGAGAAACCGGTGCAGAATACATTATTCTGGTCAACGTTGTAATTGGCGATGAGGTCGTCAAGGATGGCCATCAGGAAACCTGCATCATCAACCTCCTCATTGACAACGATATTCATCGTTCCCAAAGAACCACTCGCTCCAGAATGCCAAGCTGCACCAATTTCGTAGGAATAGCCCATCAGTGAGATGGTGGCGTTCAGTGCCTGCGGGGTGATCACAATCCAGCCGTGTGCATCGGCAATTTGTCTGAAACCGGTGGCATTGAACATGTTGCTCATATTGTCGCCAAGGCCATGCAAGACGAACAGCACAGGAGCAGGCGTGCTGGCATTGTAGCTGGAGGGCACATATTCCAAATACTGGCGTTCAGTGTCTCCCCACGTCATAGACCGTGTGTTCAAACCGCTTTGGGCATTAGCAAAGAAGCAGAAAATCACTGCCATCAAAAGGGTAAAAATCTTTTTCATATAGAGAATAATTTAATGAATAATCAAGGGCGCAAACTTACAAAAAAACTTAATAGGTTTTGTTTGTAAAATTTGTTTTATCTGCCCTCTGAAAAAAATAATTTGGTGTACCTTTGCCACCCATTTTTATATATTACATATAGTGTTCAAAATCAAAAAAACCATCCTGTTTATGAGTGCCTTCCTGCTTTTTGCCGCCTGCTCCAAAAAGCAGGGCGAGCGGCCTGAGGATTTCGCCAACGACACCTTCGAGTTCGTG
>DBXQ01000122.1:26780-26924 GCA_002309955.1 Bacteroidales bacterium UBA1208 | reverse complement strand
CTATCCATTTAGCGGATGAACCACATCTTTTCTATCAAGCTGAAACATAAAGTCTTCAGGGAAACGCTCAATATTACGTTTGACCGCTTGGTTCAAGACTTTTGTTTCCACCCCATACAGCTCCGCCAAGTCGCGGTCGAGCAT
>DBXQ01000122.1:2298-26659 GCA_002309955.1 Bacteroidales bacterium UBA1208 | reverse complement strand
CACGTATAATACTATACGTGAATTTATAAAAATACGAAAATAAATTGGAGTGATGAAAAAAAACAGCAAAATTAACGCTGACTCTACTTCACTGCCTCGCTTATCGCTTTTAGTACCAGTTCCTCCATGATGAAATAGGTATCGGGGTTGGGGTGGCAGCCGTCGTCGCTCAACTGCTTCAAAAAGCCGTTCTGCTTGTCGGCGAGGGCGGTGTGGTAGTCGACATACACGATGCCGTTGGCATCGGCGTAGGCTCTCAGTTTCTTGTTGATATCGACGATGGTCTGGGCGGCATTCTTTATCTCAGGATTCCACCGGAAGGCGGCACAAGGCGGGATGGAACTGATGATGGGCACGATACCGTTAGCTCGGGCTAAAAGGCACATCGCCACAACGTTGTCAACCACCTTGTCGGGCTCCACCCAATAGATGTTATGTGCCACATCGTTAGTGCCAGCCATGATGGCCACCGCTTTGGGGTGAAGGTCGATAACGTCAGCAGTAAAGCGCATCAGCATCTGTGCCGAAGTCTGTCCGCCAATGCCCCTGCCGCAATAATTGTGGCTGCTGAAAAAACCGGGGTGGTAGAAAGCCCAGTTTTCGGTGATGGAGTTCCCCATAAACACCACCTCGGGAAACACACCGCTCTTGACGATACGTTCATTGTCGGCTCCGTAGCGGTTAAAGCCAAACCAATCGTCTTGTGAAAAACCAGAAAATGTCATAGTAAGCATAAGGATGATAAACGCGATTTTTTTCATGGTGTATTTTTTTGCAAAGATAGCATTTTTTCTTGAATTGACGTGATTGCATAGCAACTGATTAACTAAAATCATGGTGACTTCTATAGGGTTATTTCCCACTTACGAAACGGATAACAGGTGGGGAAAACATCGGAGGTAGGATGTTAGATGGGTCTCTGGTCTCTAAAAATAGGAGAGTGTCAAAATACCCACACCGTGAAGTATTTGAGTTAGTCTAAAATGCGCACTTGATTCAAGATGGTATGGCGTGAAGAGGTCACAGCCAGCTGAAATTCTCATGACCTGCACCAACCTCAAAGTGGTACTTGACAATGCCGAGATCCATCTTGCCATAGCCAACCAACGTGAAACGAGCACGGGCGCAGACTGTGTGGTCGTCCACCAGTTCGAACTCGAACTTCTGCTGATGGACTGCCGTGGGTGCCAGCAAAACAGCTTCCATGCCACGCTTAAACCATTCCGGCATCGTCCCATTTACTTTCACAAACTGCTCCATTGGTCGCATGAGGTGCTGCACGCCTTGGTTGGCACCATAGCCGAGGGCGATGACGCAGTGCAACTTCTCTCCGTTGGCAATCTGATACTGGTCGGGCTGTTTGCGAAACGACAACCCCACCCAGCAACTATTCAACCCCAGTGTCTGAGCCAACAGCACCAGCCGCTCGCCATAGTAGCCGATGGCCTCGTCTGCACCTTTGGATCCAATCATGGCGAGATAGTTGCTCACCCCGCTGAATTTGCCATACTTTGCCAACCCACCTGCGAAAGCCTTCGGTTCGTTCGCCACCAATTGGATGTGCAACTTGCCTTCTTGGTTACAAATGGCAATTTCCTCATTGAGACGGTTAATAATACTATCCTCAAGAGGTTTCTCCTGATACTGCCGCACCGAATGCCGTGCGACGATTGCTTCGTGTAATGTCATATATTTCTGTTTATTATAAAATTCACTAAACTTCCCGTCTTATTGATAATGAGAGTTGCATCCATATCGTCGCCATTGCCAAACAAAGCGGGGTCGTTGCTTGGGGCATAGCGGATGTTCACCACATAGCAGTTCTTCACGCGCTCGACCCATCGTACGTTACCCTATTTAGGGAAGTCGTATCCACTCCCCTTACAACAGCATCATAGACTTTCGTCTTTCCTGTCATCCGCCGCACTTCCTCTTTATAGATTAGTGGCTACTCCCAGTTTCCAATTCCTCAAGGCGGGAGTCATATTCGCCGAATGTCGTAAGGCTGTCCGGGTCAAACGGACCATTGTAGTATTCGCCGAAGTTGGGAGCGTCATTAAGGTTTTCATCACCTGCCTCGCGGGCATTGGTGTAAGCCATGACCTCCTCTTCCGGAATGCCAATAGCTGCCATATTACCCTGATTGTGATAACGCATGGTGGCTGCCATATAGTAGAGCCAAGCCCGCCAATAGTGGATGCCTTTCAATGTATGGCGCACTTTCTCAGAGCGGAGGCTTTTGATGGCTATAGTGCTGCCCTCGTAATTCTCCGGGTGATCCCTGATGATGCGTATATTGCTCTCGGTTTCGGCCACCCAATTGTTCCAGCGCTCCTCCACTTTATTCATGGCAGAGAAGCATTCCCCCACACGGTCAATAAACTGCACATTACCCATGTTCTTCCACGTCTTCATGTTGTTTGAGAAAATATTCTCAGCCGACTTGTCATAGGTCAGATATATCATGTTAATAGATTTACCCAGCAGGTTATCCAAGTCCTCTTCGGCATTAATTCCAGCTTTTCTATGTCCTTGCTGAGCAGCCACGCGGCCACGCTGTCGTTGGGAGCCATATAATTTGCAATGTCTTCCAAGTTTCGGGCAAATCGCTCGATATTGCTCATCACCATCATCGCCGACATACGGCGGTCCTTGGCACGCTGGATATTTTCAGTCACCTTAGCCGCCACCAGCGTGAACACCAACGAAATGGTGGTACCAATGATAATCATTCCTAATTGTTTCCAGAATCCGCCACTTTTGGTGTTAACATTGACTCTTGGTGGTTTAATGTTAAGTTTAACCATATTATAGATATGTTTATTTGTCAATAATTTATCTAACTATCACACATTTACATATTTACAATCACCCACAGCTATATATCATCTTCCATTTCAACGTCGCAAAGATACACATTTCTTGCGATATAAAAGAAGAAATCACACACAATTTCAAAAACCTCTACTTCGGCGGGGAGCTGTGGAGATTACCGCACTACGAGGACGGATATTGGCTGCACTGCTATTTGCTGGTTTGCTCTTAACTGGTGAGGCTGCGCTTACGGGCTTCTTTTTGGCAGGCAAAGCTTTGCTTGCAGGTTTACTGTTGACTGGGGTGGTACTCGTGGGAGTCGATGCCGTTGGCCTGTTTTCTGACACTACAGGCTCTGTCACAGCAGGACTCTTATAATCCGTTGGGGTATAGTTGCCACGGCTGCGTTTATAGTTGGTCATCGAATTGACCCTGTTGATTTTCGACGACAAGTTGTGTCCGCCGGTAGTCAGCAGGTCGTTGTAGGTGATAATGAGCGACGAGGTCTTCATATACCGTCCCGTATTGCCTTTCAGATTTGCGGCAAACCAGTTCTTTACTTCCTTCAGGTCTATCCCCACGAGGTCAAGATTGTTCTTGCCTATTTCACGCATCAACTGGTTGACGCGCCGTCCACGAAGCATAGTGTTGTAACTCTCGCGGTCGCGAATCCTCACCCCTCGGGGATAAGAGAGGAACCGTGCCAGTTGCTTGAACTGCTCCTCAGTAAGACCACCAAGCATATTTTTCACCTCCTGCAGGCTTCGGCCTATGCCTGCCTGCGTATTACGATGCACATTGCGATAAATGGCCTCAACGTCATCTTCACTGTATGTTATGTTGTGCCTCTGCTCGTTCTCGTGCAACTGCTGGTCAACCTGCTCTTTCTGATAGAGCCGAAATGTGCGCTGCGACAGGCTGTCAGCCAGCAGAGAAACCGCATTGCCAGTCAGTCCCCGCAGCGTATCAAGCAGTTCAACCGTAGGCTTATACAACAGAAAAGGTTTGTTCTTCGGAAACGAGAGGTATGTGTTACCCGAATAACTGATGTTATTATCAATAAACAACTGATATAATGCTGTGTACTGCACCACTCGTGCCAAGTCGGTGTTGCCAAGTGTGGCGAAATAATGATAGGCTTGACTCTCGTAACGGTAGCCTATTGACTGGCTGCGCTCCGGGGAATTGAAATAGCTCACTGGCAACGACCCAGTGCGACCTAAAGTATAAACAGTATAACCATCGCAATCGATAGCGTACATAGCACCGGCAGTGTTCCAGTTATAGACCAATTCATTCAGTCCCAACTTGCGGAATAGTGGCTTGTCAAAGGGGTAGTATCCTGGCTCGGGATAGCGGTAATAGCCCTCCTGGATGGTTCCATTCTCAGACCAATCCTTCAACAACACATCAGTGATAGTCATCAGATCGCCGAATTCGGTATTCTCCAGTTCTCGACTCAGATAGGTTGGGCACCAGTCCTTGCCATTCTTCATCTTACCAGCCATCAAGTCATTGACATCCAGACTTTGCGACAACTCCTTCTCGGTAGTGGAAGCCAATAACAGGATACTCTCTATTTGTAATGGTGGCAATTCACACAATGGCGACTGACGCTCGCGACCAATGATGACCAATGTACTACTATCGGCTAAAGCACCCAATATCAGGTCGGCATCAAGCGTGAATTGCCGTATGTTAGCAAGGGCACCCCGCCCCTCCACCGGGATACGGGCGCCCTGCCCGTCCTCTGGATTACGGGCACCTTGCCCGTCCTCTGAAACACGGGCACCCTGCCCCTCCACTGGAGCACGGGCACCCTGCCCGTCCACTGAAACACGGGCACCTTGCCCGTCCAACGGAACACGGGCACCTTGCCCGTCCACTGAAACACGGGCACCCTGCCCGTAACCCGCAAGATCAGCATTCTTAGCAATAGCCCAAGCCACAAAGCCCGGCTGTTGACTAAAGTAGACACCGCGTGCTTTCTTGGCAAAAAGGTCTCTAATGGTCAACACCGTATTGGTGTCATCAAGATGGATGAAACCCTCGCCATTCTCCATAAACCAAGTGTTGAACTCTTCCAATGTAATCTGATAGTCAATGTTCTCCTTGGCGAAATACCAGCGTTTTTCTTCGGCCGGTAATTTCATCACTGCAGGTTTATATTCGCTAAAGAACAACTCATTGTTCAGCCGTTTTATCAGCCTGTTACAGTTCTCCTGCGTAGCATTGCCAAGCATAATGAGCACATCCGTCACATAGCCGTCATATCCGATAGGATGCTTACGCAATTCTGTCTTGTGCGTAAATTGGGCAAATATAGGGGTCAACGAGTCCGTCTCAAAATGCGGTGGTATATCGCTCAGCAGAATCATGCGGCTGCTATCCGGGAACGATGCCATCCCGATAGTCTGGTAATGGAAACGGTATTTCCCCCTGAAGTCCTTGTAAATGGAGTCCGCCATCTCCGTTGCCTCGCACCGATTGATGTCCACGTTTTGGTTAGGAATATACTCATACTCAAACAGCCGTGCACTCTCCCGTCTCACGCTCTCCCCCACCCCCGTCCGTGACAGAAGCAATACTGTCGCAGCGATGATTACACAGACAGCTATCAGCCAACAGAGTGATTTATGAGATTTTGATTCCACTTTTATTCCTATTAGTCATATATTTTTACTTCATCCTCTTTTTTATTAACAGGCAATCTCTACTATAGTCAGCACGATTCTCTCATCCACCCTGCTTTAACCCCAATCGGTCATTAGGACGGGAAGTACACTAATTATCGGATAATATCTCCTTTTCATGCCATAGCGGCATTTCTTTATGTTCCATGACGTTACTATGGTTCGGCATAGCAAGCAAGCTTGCTATGCTCTCGCCTTTGGTAACGTTCGGAATCTTGCCAACGAAACCATTTCGCCGTAGCCCGCTACGCCTTCAATGGTTTCGCCGACAATCTTCTCGAAACAAATACCACTCTGGCATAAAACCTAACGACCGATTTGGGTTTAAAAATATAGTGGGTTGATTATATCAACCCACTTTCACGATTCTCTTTGCTCCCGACCGATGGCGTACCACATACATGCCTTCAGGCAAGTGGCTGATGTCCACCATTTGTTTGCCATGGCAGTCCACAGACATCATCTGCCTGCCATGCATGTCGCTGATGGTTATCTGTCCCTCAGCCTCGACATAGAGCTTGCCTAAAGTGGGATTAGGATAAACCACAAACATTCCAGGCTCTTCCGCCTCATGTACACCAGTGGTCGGTTCGGGCATGCCTGCTGTCAACACCACCCGATATTCCTTCACCGTCACACCGTCCTCTGCCACAACTTGCAGTTTCACCAATGCTGTAGAATCATTGGTACGGGTGCGTTCAATACTCAATGTGGCATCAGAAACCTCAGTAGTAGCCGTCACTTCGGCAGTCATCAGCTGTGACGTATCCGACACATGGACTGAATAATCAAAACCATCCTTGACAAAATTAGACAATGACACACCATCCACAGCGATGTTTGTAAGCCAGGCACTATAGATAAACACGATATCGTCTATTGAAAGCGAGTCGTTGGCATCGCCGGAACCCGGCTGGTTGTTGGTAGTCATGTTCACCAACATATAGTTGGCTGACGAAGTGCCGCTGTACACAAAAGGCACGCGCAGCTGCTGCCACTGCATTTGCGATGAAGAGGTGGTGGTACGCTGTGTCTGTGCCATGGCACGGGCTTTGTACATCGAAGTCTCGCCCACATTATTCGGTGCCTTGAAATCATTGTCTCCATGCAAAATGGCTTCCACCTGTGCTGTCGATCCACTGCTGCCGGCATAGAAACTCACCCACACATACATTGAGTCGGGCGTAGCCGTAAAAGGAAGACTATGGTCGGCATTGCCTCGCTCAGTGTAATTATAATTGTCCTCGCTCGTAGCCGAAAGGCCACCGGCATGGATGCGACCCGTAGTCATATTTCCATTGGCTTTCACTCCGATGATACTCATCGTGTAAATAGTCAGATAATGTTGTCCCTCGCCTTCCGGACGGCTACCGTTGCGGCGATAGTGGTGGGGGGTCGAAGCGAAGCTGGCCAATGTGCCGTCACTCGAAGCAAACGAGTTCCAATGTGTCGGTTCCGACTCATTGCTGCTACCGTCCCAAGCCTCAAAACCTCCATTGGGTAATTGATAAACATTTTGCCCCTTAACAGGCATGGATGCAGCCCAGACAAGACCCAGAATTGTCAATCCGATAAGAGTTCTTTTCATAAATAGCATTATTTGTTAAACATACAATGTGCACCGATAATGTCAATACGATTTCCATAAAATAACGCAAAAAACACAAAAATGTTGAGCCTTGCATCAAAAAAAATCAATTTTCGAGGAAAAAGAAGTATTTTTGCAAAAAATACTCACCGAATATAACACCATACACATCATGCTACGAATACGCGAAATGGAGCAATGTCTCGACCAAGCCACCGAGGCCGTCAAACAGCTCGAGAATGCCCTTCTCTCCTACCAAGCCGCACAACCGGCCATCGCCATGCTCTCCTCCTACCTGGGCAGCGACGACTGGCGCAAAGACCTTGCCGACGATGAACGGGGACTCCTTCCTCCCGACCTGAAACGCGGAGTACTGAGCGAGGACGGCATATGGAATCTCCTTGAGAGCAACCGAGAGCTCCTCGAACAAATGCAGACCCTCTCCCAACAACTACTCCAGAATAAATAGCCAGTAATCCCGTAAAGCCTTTCATCCTATGAAAAAAGCCCTCATCCCTCTTTTGCTACTATTCCTGTCAGTTCCGGCAGCCAACAGCCAGGAGCCAATCTCCAAAAGCCATCCCCTCACCCTCACAGGCTATGGTTTCTACGATTTCCACTACGCCACAGGCGACAACGGCGGTGGAGTCCTTGTACTCGACTGGCAGGCATCACCCTCTTTCAAACTCGGTATAGGAGCCGAATATGCCAGCAGCAACCGTATCGCTGCCCGACTCACAGGCCAAGCCACCCTGCTAACCACACCCATAGGTCAACGCCTCACGCTCGAAAACAGCTACCTCTGGCGTCACTTCCCCTCGCTCAACCTGCAAGAGTTCACCGGAGCCTTGCAAGTGGGATGGCATGCCCGGCATCTCAACCTCCATCTCGGTCTCTGCAACCGATATATTGCTGAACTCATCCAACGCAGCAACGGCGGCCAAGGCACCGTCTTCGAACCCATGAACGTCATGTTTGCCATCGAAGGCTGGTGGTACAACCAACTCGTTCCCCGGCAATGGAATATCGGCCTCCGCTGGAGCAATTACAACGACTTTGTCATCGAGCGTGTGGCCAACTGGTTCTTCAGTGCCAAAGCCCTCTACCAACTGCCGGAGTACACACATCTCTATGCCGAAATAGGCATCCACCCCGTAGGCTCGCTCAACCTCACAGCCTCCTACGACGGTTGGTTTCTCCACCTTGGCGCAATAAGAACCTTTTAAAAAACCCATAACATGAAACCTCAACACCTCTTCATCCTCACAGCCACACTGGCACTTGCTTCCTGCAACCGCCTCGACGTCACCGGCATGTTCTTCTCCCACGGCACCCATACCGAAGACCGTGTAGCCCAATGGCTCGAATGGAACGACCAGCACCCCGCCACCGTCATCGCCGGTGCCCCCGACCAATACCGCGTCTACGTCTGTTCCGACATCCACCTCGAGGGCAACACCGACCGCGTGGAGCGTTTTCTGCGTGCCGAAGGAGCCGACTCCCAAGGCCTCTTCAGCATCGTCAACGGCGACATAGCCAACGAAAGCGGCTCCCGTCCCTTCCGTCAGCTGGACAGCCTTATCAGCTCCCACGCAGCAGCCGACACCTGCTTCGTCACCATTGGCAACCACGACATCTATTTCGACTGTCAGCAATACTTCCAGCAGTACTTCCACACCTCCACCTACGCCGTCACCGTGCAGACTGTGGGGGGTGCCAAAGACCTCTTCATCTTTCTCGACAGCGGCAACGCCACCCACGGCCGCCGGCAGCTCGACTGGCTCAAACAACTCCTGCAGCAGCGCGACCAATACCGCCACGTGGTGGTCAACACCCACACCTGCCTCTTCCGCACCTCTTACAACTACAGCACCACCCCCGCCGCCAACCTGCCCGAAGAAGAGTACTACGAATTGCTTGACCTCATGAGCCAACACCAAGTCAGCCTCTTCCTCATGGGACACTTCCACCACAAAGAACAGCACATCCTGGGCAATGTACCATACGTCATGACCAGCAACCTGAACGAAGACCCCTCCTACCTCGTGGTCACCTGCGCCGACAAGGTCTCCTACCGCTACGAAGAGATTTAGGAATGCTTGATTGTGTGAATGCGTTAATGTGTTAATTCGTTAATGTGTTAGTCGATTAACGCATTATATTATTATATTAGGAAACTTCTATAAATCACCCCGAAGGGGTGAGATATGCATAACACGGTACAAGAGGACAAAGTCCTCGCAGTGCCGTGAGGAGACTGCCAATGGAACAGCGTCCCGTCAGGGACGTGACAACGTGATAATCTGGCAGAGCATTAACAGAACTTGGGAGCCATTCGACTAACGAATTAACACATTAACACGTTAACGAATTCACAGCAGCCTCATACAGCTGCGGAAACCGCTCGACCAGCTTCACCGGCCTGCCGTTTTCCATAAAGCAATGCACACTGCGACCCGTGCAGACCACCTTGTCTCCCACGCGCATCGTGTAGCCGAAGGCAATCTTCAGTGCACTCATCTCCGCCACCTTCACCTCGACCTCCACCACATCCTTGAACGTAGTGGGATGCTTATATACGCACTCCACGCTCACCACGGGCGACACCACCCCCTCGGCCTCCATGCGGTCGAAGCCGTAGCCCACCTGGTCCATCCAGTCCACACGCGCCTCTTCCATAAAGCGCACGTAATTCGAGTGGTGCGTAATCCCCATCCGGTCACACTCATAATACTTCACTTCGTGTTGATAACATTTCATATAGCGTTCCAATTTGTTTTAATAATGATACCTCTTCCGGTTGGCGAAGAGCAGCGCCGCCGACATCAGCAGCGACAGGCTTTCCGCCACAACCACCGAAAACCATATACTCCCAGCCCCGAACACCGACGGCAGCACAAACACCGCCGCCGTCTCGAACACCAATGCCCGCACCGTGGCCAGCAGGGCGGACACCACGCCGTTGTTCAGCGCAGTGAAGAAGGCCGACGTGTAGAAGTTGAACCCCACCAACAGATATGATGCACCGTATATCATGAAAGCCCGCCGCGTGAGCGCAAACAGCGCCTCGTCGTACCCCACAAACACCGCCGTCAACGGCCAAGCCAGCAGTTCCAGCACCGCCGTCAACATCACCCCCAGCACCGCCATAATCCGAAGGCTGCGGGCGAAGATATTGTGCAACTCGGCATAGTTCTTCGCCCCGTGGCAATAGCTCACTATCGGCGACGACCCTATCGTGTAGCCTAAAAACACTGCAAAGAAGATGAACTGCACATACATAATCACCCCGTAGGCCGACACACCGTCCTCGCCGATATAGCGCATCAACTGGTAATTGTAGCACATCGAAACCACCGAGCCCGACACGTTTCCGAAAAACTCGCTCAGCCCGTTGGTGCAGGCCTGCAACAGAGCCCGCCAATCCATCACCGGCCGCACCAGCCGCAGCAGCGACCCGTTGGGGAACAGGAAGTAAACCACCGGTATCAAGCCACCCGTCACCTGCGAGGCCACCGTCGCCCATGCCGCTCCGCGTAGCCCCATGTGCAGCACAACAATCAGCACAAAGTCCAGCACGATATTCATCAACCCCGCAACCACCGTCACCATCAACCCCATCCTGGGCCGTTCCGCCGTCACCATCAGTGACTGGAACATATACTGCAGGATGAAGAAAGGCAATGCCAACAGGAGGATGCGGCCATACTCCACACACAAGTCCAGCATCGCTTGGTCGGCGCCCAGAAACAGCGACACCTGTGGCAGGAACGCAATCCCTGCGGCACCGAACACGATACCCACCGCCACTGCCGCCACCACCAACAGCGAGAACACCCGCTGCGCCCGCTCCTTCTGCCCCTCGCCCAGCATCTTGGCCACCAACGCGCTGCCACCTGTGCCCAGCATATACCCCACCACACCCAGCACCATCAGGAACGGGAAAATCAGATTGATGGCTGCAAAGGCCGTCTTGCCCACAAAGTTCGACACAAACATCCCATCCACGATGCTGTAGACGGACGTGAAGACCATCATCACCATCGACGGGACGGTAAACCGCAACAACTTGCGATACCCGAAATGCTCAGAAATACTGATCGGCTGTGCCATAACCATTCAATAACGCAACAATCAATGCTTTATTGTATTGATGCATTGCCGTGAATCGTCGCGGACCGAGGGCCACCCCACTCACTGCACTCCCGTCAGCCCGCCGTAGCTCTCCGCCGCGCGGGCCAGTGCCTCCTCGGTAGTGTATCGCTCATAGAGCGTGCAGCGCGTCGCCACCGACTGGCTTGAGCACCGTTCGCCGCTGATGCGCACCAACGCCCAGCCCATCATCGCGTCAAGGAACTCATCCCCCACCAACGCCAGACGGCCGTCCACGCACCGCAGCGCCAACCCGCTGAACCCCGTACCCCCGCAATCGCCATCCAGCAGCAACTCCTCGGCCGTCACATACACCTTCGGCACACCCTCCTCCTCCTTCTGGCACAACCGGTACAGCCGCAGCCTGTCGCCCCGCTGCAGGTCGGCATCCGCGCCGCACAGGGCCGCCGCCACATCCGCCGCCTCAGCCCCTTCTGGCAACGCGTCCTTCATCCTCACCGACGTCAGCAACGCCGGCTCGCCCTCCACCTCGCCCAGACGGTAATCCAGATCCTGCAGGAGGCCGTCGCTCACGGGCATCCCCTCCAACAGCAACGAAGCCATATTCTCATGCTCCTTTTTGGTCAGGAAAACCACAGGCAGCTTGCTCATCAACGTGCGGAAACGGGCGTAAGCCGTCACGCTACCCGCAAACATCGGCTCCGCCGCATCGCGCAGCCTTTTCCACAGTGTGTTGTTATGCGCCAGCCGCTGCCTGGCAACGAACTGCCCGCGTGTGCGCCGCAACGGCTGCTCGCTCTTTGCCGACCGCATAATCACCTTACCGCCACGGGTGTAAAACGACACCCCGTCCTTCCTCAGCGTCCCGCTGAGGGTGACACCTTTGTGCTTCAACCTAGCCATAATCCTGTACTTTTTATAATGTCAAAAACTGAAAATTATATTGTCAAAAATTGAAATCCCAATCATGTTTCATCACATCAACGATACATCAACGATATTTCGACGATAGAATATCGTCATACAAACGTAAAAATAACGTACTTCTATCGTTAAAATATTGGTCCTACTCACAGCCCCACAACACCTTACGCCAACCTTCCCAAAAACACCTACCATGCAAATATACAAAAAATATTTTTTCCCCACCAAAAAACCCGAAAACCCAGGAAAAATTCGTATCTTTGCAATGCGATAATGTGCATAAAAAGTGTGAGAGAAAGGCATTGCCTTATGGTACAGAAGTCTCATGCCCTTCTTATTGTGTGACCCCGTTGGAGACTTACGGACAATAAAATAGCGACGAAAGAACAATAAAGAAAAACTGAGTCTATAACATCCTTGATTAGGCTGAGGATACCGAATTAGCACTTCAACAAATCAGCAATCAGACAACGCAACGGATGTTTACGCTCCAACCAAAGGGCGTGAACTGATGATTGTTGTATGATGGGTTGTGCTAACCCCGGTATCCCAGTTATCATCCACGCCCTCTTTTCAAAGAATGAAAAGAGGGCTTTTTCATCCCCTTAGGAGGCAATAATAGTACCATGCGCCATATAAGACACATCCTAAGAATATTACAAGATATTTTCCACTAATATTAATAGACAATTTACAATGTTGGAAGGGCTCCTTCCTGCCTTATAGTATTCAAAAAGCTCATGACTAACTTTAATACCTCATTTTCAATAGAAGAATTCCTTTCAATGAGTCCTGAATATTTTCAGGGGATATTGATGAACCGCCATAAGCAGAATCATTCAGAATTGGCAAGCAATCAAACAATAGCATGGGAAAAAGAATATAACGATCTTCAGAGCATTCTAAAGGGGAAAAATGGAAGAATTATTTTTGAATATAGTATTCCAAGTTTGCCAAAAGCAATTGATGTAGTCATCTTATTAGAAGGTAAGATTTTTGTTGTAGAATATAAGGTGAATGCAACCACCCATGAGGTTCAGGCAAAACAACAGACGAATGGATATGCTCTGCGCTTAAAATATTTCCATAGTAGGAGTAATGATAACTGGATCATTCCTATTCTTGTTGCAACAGATGCAACTTGCGATAAACTCGAATATATTCCATCCGAAGAAGATATGGTCTATAAAACCATAATGTGCAATTCTTGCAATTTACAAGAAGCTATTGATCATATCCTTGACATTATTCCGTATGATGGAACTAATGATTGGGAAAAAAGTTGGGAGAATGGTATCTTTAAAGCTAGCCCAACAATTATTGATGCTGCAAGAAATGTTTGGAGACAGAATAATGTAAAAGGATTCACCATCGGAGAATCGTCTGAAAAAACACGATTGCAAGCTGAGGACTATATCGTAGAAACAGTCGTAGAACAAACGCGTAACCAATCTTCAAAGTCTATATGTTTTGTAACAGGCGTTCCTGGGGCAGGTAAAACTTTAGTTGGACTCAATATCTCTGTAAGACTACAAGAACTTGGTGCCAGTATGTTATCAGGTAATGGACCATTGGTGAAAGTCCTTACTACATCACTTAAACGTGATTTACAGAAAAACAAAAAGAATCTTGTAAGGCCAAAAAATGAAATATCAGTCGAAACAATTATTCGTGATGCTTATGGGTACAAAAAAGAGATATTTGAAAAACGCTTAGACTATACTAAAGGTGGTTCATACAAATTAAGAGAGAATGCAGACCTTGGGAGCCAACATGTAATTATCTTTGATGAGGCACAGCGCGCATGGAATAAAGAGAAAATGATAAGACCAGGTCAGACTGGAAAAAAGTACTGGCAAGAAGAATCTTTCCCTTTTTCAGAACCAGGCCTGCTACTTTGGGACATGAACCAACGGGACTGGGGCGTATTTGTTTGTCTTGTTGGTGGAGGGCAAGAGATCAATACAGGAGAGGCTGGCATATGTGAATGGTTAAGTGCTATAAAAAATAATAAAGACTTTGATGATTGGCATATTTATATGTCAGATGAACTTTGCGGAGAAGAATATGATAGTAAAACTGATGATGGTGAGACATTGGACAATTATAGAGACTATTTCAAGAAACAAGGACGTTTAACTCTAGATTCATCATTACACCTTAAGGCTTGTCAACGTTCAAATAGAAGTGATAAAGTTGCAACGTTTGTTCAAGAGCTTCTAAATTGCAATATAGAGAACGCGAAGGAGCTATATAAACAGTTTAAAGATAAATATCAGATATACCTTACAAGAGACATTGAAATTGCAAAAAAGAAATTACGCACACGCAAAGAACAACTGGTTGACAGAGGGTATATTAATGGAATTGATGATGAAGAAATACGAATAGGAATGCTAATGTCGTCCAAAGCAGCTCGTCTCCGGCCATTAGGATATGAAATCAAGAAGGTAACAGAATATTTAGACAAAGTGCCTAATTGGTTCCTTGATCCCTCTGATCATATTAGCTCTTCTAATTTCCTTGAAATAGCATTAAATGAATTCTTTGTACAAGGATTGGAATTAGATCTTGCAGCTATCATGTGGGATGCAGATTTCAGGTATAATAAGGATAAAAATGACTGGAACTATTATGATTTTAATGGTAATAAATGGAATCCCGTTGATCAAACTACCAATACCCAAGAAATAAAACGATTCTATATGAAAAATGCCTATCGCGTTTTACTAACACGAGCACGCGCTGGTATGGTCATCGTTGTGCCTAAGGGAAGCCACTATAATGAAAACAGTTGCATATTAGATTCTACTCGCAACCCCAATTTTTACGATGAGACCTATGAGTATCTTAAGTTATTAGGATTAACTGTGATATAATAATTTCACAAAAGATGCATATCAACAGCACTTAAAGTTAAGCAATGAATGTTGCGGCTTGTCTCTATTTCAAGCATAAGGTTGGTGGTGTATCCCCAGTCCTTAAAGGCTAAGGTCTATGATGAGAAGGAACCGTATGCTGGCGAGTCAAGATACCAACTGGTGGAAGGATGCACTTATACATACGAATTTGTGGGGAGAATCTGACAAATATAAAATTTCATGTCCCTATAAAAAGTTTCGGTTACATCATATGTCAAGAAAAATGTGTATCTTTGCAACTTTAGAAAGACTATACCATACAGGGTTGGATCAATCGATGAAGAAATAGCCTTATGACCGACACGATGACAGCTGAGCAGCGGCACCGGTGCATGTCGCACATCCGCAGCCGGGACACGAAACCCGAGCTGAAGGTGCGCCGTTGGCTGTGGCACCACGGCTACCGCTACCGCCTGAACGTGAAGAGCGTGCCCGGCAAGCCGGACATCGTGATGCGGCCTTACCGCACGGCTATCTTCGTGAACGGATGCTTCTGGCACGGACACGGTGTGCAGCTTTCATCTGCACAAATTGAAAATTCAAAATTGAAAATTGAGAACTCCCGTTGCTGCAAGATTCCGCAAAGCAATAGAGAGTTCTGGGTGGCGAAAATCAAGCGCAACCAGGAGCGAGACCAGCGGAACTACCAAGTGCTGCTGGAGAACGGCTGGCAGGTCATCGTGGTGTGGGAATGCCAGCTTGTCGCCACCAAAATAGAACATACCATGCGCGAGGTGGAGCTGCTGCTCAATAGCAACATGCTTGCACGCTACAAGCATGCTCCCGTCCCCTTCAACACAGGGGAAGAACAGCTCCCAGCAGCCGCCGAAAACAATATCGAATACCACAGCAAATGAAAGCATCCTTCCTCTTCAAGCAATACGTGTGGCTGGTGGACACCATCCAGCGCTGCAAGCGTATCACTCTGGCCGACCTGAACGAACGCTGGCTGCGCACGGAGCTCAGCAATGGCCGTCCGCTGAGCCGCACCACCTTCAACCGCCACCGCAACGAGGTGGAGGAGATTTTCGGCATCACCATCGGCTGCGACGCCGACAACCGCTACTATATCGTCAACAGCAACCTTCTTCGCACTGACACCGTACAACAATGGATGCTCAGCACACTGACAGTGAGCAATATCGTAGGAGAAGCACGGAACCTACACGACCGTATCCTGCTTGAAAGCATCCCCACCGAAGGAGAATTGTTACGACAGATAGTGGAAGCGATGCAACGTGGCGTACTCATCGACATCACCTATCGCCGCTACGGCTCTACGACCGATGCCTTCTGGACAATAGCCCCCTATTGCATCAAGCTCTTCCGCCGCCGCTGGTACTTAGTAGGAAATATCCGGAGCACAGGCTCCCAGCCTGTAACCCCTGGGGATACGGGCACCCTGCCCGTATCTCTAAAAACATCTACCGAAATAAAAGATTGGCACCGACGCTTCCATAGCGTCCCCCATCGTGAGAACAAGGCACTTCAGAGCATCACTTTCCGCCTATACGACTCTCTTCCAAAAGAAGTGATAGAGGAGATCAAACGGAAGCTGGACATCAACGAAGATGACTCCTCCTGTGACAGCATCCAGTACCAACGACTCCGCCAAAAGATTGCAGAGTTCGAAGACGCTGGTTATGGACAATGTTTTCTGCGGGACGAACGGATTGCCGCCATTATGCAAGACACTCTCAAACATTTCGACGGTGAGAGATACCAGCTAATATGCTGGTGTATCATGCCCAACCACGTACATGTATTGATTGAAGTGAATGAAGGATGGTCACTTTCAAGAATCATGCACGGTTGGCGTTCCTATACAGCCAAGGAAGCTAACAGAATCCTTGGGCGCACTGGGAAATTCTGGATGGAAGAGTATTACGACCGTTATATCCGCGACGACAGCCACCTACAGAAAACCATCAACTACATCTTGAACAACCCTGCCAATGCCGGATTAGATGGATGGCCATGGGTCGGGGAACGGAGCACGGGCTCCCAACCCGTTTCACAAGCCAGTGGCTTGCATCCCAGGGGGACGGGCTCCCAGCCCGTTTTACAAGCCGGGGGCTTGTATCCCGGAGATGGACAAGACAGTGGCTTGTACCCCATAACGCTATCTTTCGACCGCATCACCTCGCTGATCCTCACCGACGAGCCCTTTGCTGTTGACCCGGACTTTGACGCCGAGGCTTTCTTCTCCGAGTATTTCGGCGTGATGACCGACGACCGCATCCCGCTCCAGCGCATTGTGCTGCGGGCTTTCGGCAACGAACGTTACGCCTTGCGCGACCTGTCTCTCCACCCTTCCCAACAGTTGGTGGAGGACAAAGGTGAGTATGTCGATTTTGAATTATTCCTCCGCCCGACAAGCGACTTTTTAGCCCATATCCTCTCCCGCGGCCGGTGGGTGAAGGTCATTTCGCCCGAAAGCATTGCACAGCGTATCAGCGACATGCACCGAGAGGCGTTATAAATCTATTGTAGTGTACCGTTTTTTGGTACAGCGGACATGTACTTTTGCATCGTGAAACAAAAGAGTAGTATTAACCCTTAAATCATTAAAGCGATGAAAGCACATCAAACGTTCTTTATGGATTGCCACCTGGCTGGCCGCAAGTACTACGACGCCGACCTTGTATGGGACTATCTGCGCGTTGGACAATCCCTGCGTCTGGAGCGCGACATGCAGAATCCGCATGACCCCAACGCCGTGCAGGTCATTTACAACAAAGACGGCGAGGACTACCTCCTGGGGTTCATCCCACGCAGCGACAACCAGCAGCTTGCCGCCTTCCTGGAGATGGGTTGGACATACATCTTCGACTGCCGCATCAACAGCCTCAACCCCGACACCCACCCCGAGAACCAGGTACACCTCACCATCAGCATCCGCCGCAACGGGAGCACGGGCATCCTGCCTGTCTAATGTCTGCCTATGGGAACAGATATCCATATTCACATTGAGTATTTGCTTCGCAAAAAAGGCAAAAAACCGCATTGGGTACACCCCGGTGAAGAGTTCGACGCAGACAGGCGCTACAGTGTTTTCGGTATCCTTGCTGGTTTGAGAAGCGACATAAAGCCGCTATACCCTCCACGAGGGTTGCCCGGGGACATAACGATGGAAACCTATAGGCACTACAAGGATTACGGAGGAGAGGCTCATACAGCCAGCTGGCTCACCACACAAGAGTTTGGAGAATGTCTCGATATCGTCGAGAGAATAGTTGAGGAAAGAAGTAAACAACCGAAGACAGACCTGCAACGTAATATTGAGATGGTGGAAAAATTATTGAGAATCTACCACGACGACAATGATGATGATTGGCTTAAAAGTTATCGTCTTCTCTACAAATACATGAAAGACTCCGACGATGAAGGTGAACCAGCAAGGATAATATTTTGGTTTGATAATTAAAAACGCGTCTTAAGTGATTACTATGACTGAGTCAAACATATTGCAGGAACAGTCTTGTCAATTACTATACTATTTGCTAAGGGATTCCTTATCTCCAACCGTCCATTACTTTCCTTTGCATGGTTAATCTGTATATCATATTATTTTCGGCCATTCTGCGTTATCTATAAAAAATTTAAATCCGTATGACTGTCGTTTGGTTGATTATAGCTTTGTTGTCTGTCTATTTTGTGGTCGTGGCTTTCGGTTCGGTTCTGCTGCGTTTCTTTGTCGCAGTTGCTGTTGTGGTGTCCACCCCTGTCCGCGAAATCATCCGGCTTTACAAAAGCAACCAGAAAAAGAAAGCTCATGCTTTGCTGGCCAGTTTTTCTTTCGCCATCCTCTCATTCGCTCTCCTTATATGGTTGCTCGTCGCTACATCGTGAGCATCGAAATACTTCGCCGCCATCAAGCTGCAAAAGGTTGGAAACAAGTAAAGCCTATCCCCATCATACCATGAACAATCAACAACCAACCACCCCTAAATCCTCCCGGCCTTTGACGGGGTGTGGTTGTCTGACCCTCGTTGCTGGGATTGTCTTCTCAATTTCTCTGTTATTTGATAAGGGATACCCTTTCTCCGACCGACTATTATCTTGTCTGGTCTCACTTTTTGCGACATGGATATTGGTTCGTGTCATCTCTTTTATTCGAAGGTTATTCAATAACGAATAGCACTTTCTGCCATAGTGTACCGCTTTTTGGTACACTCATGATGTATTTTTGCATTGTGAAACAAAAAACAATGCCATCATGAAACCCTCAGTTATCATCCTTTCAAAAGTCGGCCTTGGCGGAGGCGGAAGTTTCGGAGCCTTCTTTTTCGCCCTTCTCGTGTTCTACTTTCTTTACCGCAAAGAATCAGATGGGGAAAGCGGTTGCCTGACCATTCTGTTGTTGCCGTTACTACCGTTCCATTTGCTCTTCAAAGGCTTTGAGAAACTGTTCCTTTTCGAACCCGAAGGCAATACATTCAATCTTCCCCCCAGTGGTTTGCTAAAAGTGATTGTTGCCCTTTCGACCATCGGTCTGTGGATAATGATGATGAGCCTTATTGAGACTTACACAGATTCTTTAGGGTATGATATCTTTTGCGTGGTTATTCTACCAATACTCCTTTGTTTCCTTTACGTACTTTGGGTGAAGCTGTTCTTCGTCTGGCTAGGCAACTTTCGTCCCAAAGTGGCAATCATCATCTGCATCGTCTCTATTCTACTCGTCATCGCACTCACCATCGCGGCGATAAAACTCCATAGCTACTACACCTCCTTAGATTATTTCAAACAATACTTGGATAAGAAATATGGGTTGACCACATAGCCACGAAGGCCCGTATATTCTAACAAAAAGACGTGCCTTACACTTCCCGCTCAAGTCCTTTCAAAAAAACATACATTACATCTCAATGTTTTCCAATTATCTATACTCTATTTCGAGACATCTTCAATCTTCTTTTTTCAAAAAAAACTTGCCAATTCGAAAATTGTTTGTAACTTTGCATCACAAAGTACTCTTTAAACGACATGAATAATAACGACGCAATCAACACTCTTAGAGAGATTAAGGACATCATGCAGAAGTCCTCACGGTTCCAGACAATCAGTGGTGTTTCCATCATCGTCATCGGAATTTACGCCTCTATTGTCGCCCTCGGAGCATGGCTTTTGCTCGGTCAGCACGAACCCTTCAGCTGGCTGCCGGACTGGTGCGGCAATTTGCTCATCAACACCCCCTCCCGCACATGGCTTGCCATCGTCTGTGCCATTGTGCTTGTGGCCGTCTCTTTCGGCACTGTCTTCCTCATGTCCTATAATAAGACCAAACGCGTCAACCAGCGTTTCACCTTCGACCACACCGTGCGCCGTTCCCTCACAGCCTTCTTCGTCCCAGCCGTGACGGGCGGTCTTGTCTGCCTTGCCCTGCTCATGCAGGGACATTATGGTCTTACCTCCACTTTCATGCTGGTATTCTATGGCCTGGCGCTAATCAACTGCTCACACTTCACCACCTCCGACATCGCCCTCCTCGGCTACGGCCAGCTGCTCCTCGGCATCATCGACTGCTTTGTGGTCAGCTACGGCATCCTCTTCTGGTTCCTCGGCTTCGGCCTTTGGCACATCATCTTCGGCATCTTCTTCACCCTCAAAAACCGGCGAACCGCCGATGGTATTAAACCCTGTGTCAGCACTGACAATCAAACTGGTTCCCCTGCTAATAATCAATAAGTCATGATTCCCACCCTCAACGGCATAAACAAGGCTTTTGAAAGCAAAGCGCGCCTCGGCATCATGTCGGTGCTCATGGTCAACGAGAGTGTCGACTTCTCCACCCTCAAGTCGCTCCTCTCGCTCACCGACGGCAATCTCTCCAGCCACACCCGCGCACTCGAAGAACTGGGCTATATCCAGTGTGAGAAACGCTTCATCGGGCGCAAGCCAAACACCTCTTTCTCCATCACTAAGGCCGGCAGCCAAGCCTTCAAGGAACACCTCAAGGCTCTCGAAGAGTTTATAAAAAACACCTCTGCCTAATTTTTTTGCCCTTTATACTTTGCATTACAAAGTACTCTTGAAAAAATAATAATAACAACATAAAATACAAAACAATGGAAAACATCAACCCCAAAAACATCCTCTCCGACAACAACTCACGCAGCAGTCTCAAACTCGGTATCAAACTGTTGCTCATCTTAATCATCAGCATTTTGCTGCTCATCCCGCAGGCCATAATCATGGACATGGTCAACGAACGCAGCAACACCGAAGGCCTTGCCAATCTCGAAGTAAACGAAAAATGGGGCAACGGGCAGACCCTTACTGGCCCCGTGCTCTTCATCCCCGGCGACAGCACAGCCAACAACCTCTATATCCTGCCCGAGACCCTCGACATCGACGGCAACATCAACTCCCGTACCCTCAAGCGCGGCATCTACGACTTCACCGTCTACGAAACAGCCCTCACCCTTGCCGGCCACTTCTCCCTGCCCAAAGAGCTCAAAGCCGAACAGCTGAAACACCTCCGTATCGACCGAGCCAAGCTCCTCTTTGCCATCAGCGACTTCAAGGGCTTCTCCGACAATCCCGCCCTCGTCCTCGACGGCCAGCCCGCCGAGCTCTCCTCCGAAGCCCTTCATCTCGGCAGCCACGATGCCCTCTCGTGCAGTGTCGACCTGCAGTCGCTCCTCGACAGCGGCAACCTCGACTACCGCATCACTGTGCCCCTCAAAGGCTCCGACTACCTCTACTTCCTGCCCGTCGGCCGTACCACCTCGGTCCATCTGGTCTCCGACTGCCCAACACCCAGTTTCACCGGACGCTACCTCCCCGCCCAGCGCGAGGTCACTGACCAAGGCTTCAACGCCGACTGGAAAGTGCTGGCCCTCAACCGCGACTTTGCACAGGTGCTCAACAGCCATGCCGAGCTGAAGAAGGCACAGCCCTTCGGTGTCGACCTCAAGGTTCCTGTAGAGCAATATCAGCAGACCACCCGCAGCATCAAGTATGCCTACCTCATCATCCTGCTCACCTTTGCCGTGGTCTTCTTCGTCGAAATCCGCCGTCAAACGCCCATCCATCCCGTCCAGTACGCCCTTGTAGGCATCGCCCTCATGCTCTTCTACACCCTCCTGCTGGCCTTTTCCGAGCACCTCACCTTCCTCCTCTCCTACCTCATCGCCTCCGTCATGACCATCGGACTCATCACCCTCTTCATGCGCACCCTCCTCCGCAACACTCGCGCAGCCCTTTTCATCGGTCTGCTGCTCACGGTGCTTTACACCTTCATCTATGTCATCATGCAACTCGAGAGCTACGCCCTGCTCGTAGGCAGTCTGGGCATCTTCGTCATCCTGGCCGTAGCCATGTATGCCTCGCAGAAAATCAACTGGTACCAGAAAAACTGAATGTGTTAATGTGTTAACGTGTGAATGTGTTAATCAATAATGAATCACCATGAAAACAACATCAACCTTCCGTCAGCGTTTCAGCCGCTTCGCTGCACTGCTGCGCACGGCCCTCATCGGTCACCCCGTCGAGCTGCTCATACTGCTCCATGCCGCCGCTGCCGCCTGTGTCGCGGCCTACCCCCAGTCCCACGCATGGATGCTCCCGGCACCCTACGCCCCCTTTGCTGCTGTGGCGACCCTCTGCCTCTCGTTCCACCGCACGGGGAGCAAATCCCGAACCATAGCCTATTGGGCCCTGCTGCCGCTCTATATCCTTACCGCATTCCTGCCCGGTGCATGGGCCTCCAGTGTCGAGATCCGCTACCTCTACGCCCTGCTGCCAGCCCTTTACCTGCTGGCACGGGGTGTATGGAGCAACACTCGCTTTTCGCAACGCTTCTACAGCATGATGCGTTCCCTCCTTATAGCCCTTGCTGTCGCCGCCTTGCTTGCAATGCTGCTTATGCTTATCCTCCTCTCCGTCGACACGCTCTTCGGCAACAGCTCGCACATTGTCAACCATCTCTACGTCATCTGCCTTATCCTCTGCTTTGCACTTGTGGCGCCCCTCGTCTTCATCGGTCTCGAGTCGCAAACGGCACCCCCTGCCGCCACACTGCTGGAGGAAATCACCGTCAACTACATCCTCACCCCTGCCCTGCTGCTCTACAACGTGGTACTCTATGCCTATGCCGCCACCATCCTCTTCCGGTGGGACTTGCCCCAATCCTCCGTTGCCACTATGGTCATGGCTTTCATGGCTGTACAGGTGGCCATCGACATCGTGCGGCCGCTGCTCTCACGCCAACCCCTGAAGTGGTACTTCCGTTGGTTCGGCCTCATCGCCCTGCCGCTGGTGGTGCTCTTCTGGGTGGCCACAGGCTACCGCCTGTCGCAGTACGGCCTCACCTTCGACCGCTGCTATCTCCTCCTCGCCGGTCTGCTGATGACCCTCTACTGCCTCTTCACCCCCTTCCTGCGCATCAGGCCTTGGCACTGGTGCACAGCCCTGCTGGCGGCGGGGATGCTCATACTGACCCTTGGCGGACCCCTCTCAGCCCGACAGCTCTCCCTCCGTACCCAGCTGCATATCATCCGTGCCAACGCCGCGCAGGCGCACATCCTCACCCCCCAGGGCACCATCGACACCGTCGCCTTCCGTCCCGACCCCGCCGACACCCTCTATGCACCACAGCTCCGCGCCGCCTACCAGGCCATGTGCTATATTGAGCACGACCTCGGCGACACGCTCGTGCTAATGCGCGAACTCAGCCTCGACCGCACCGACTATCTCGACCGCCTCAGCGACCGCACCGCCCGACATGCCCAAGCCTACCGCATCGACAACGACTGGTACCGCTACGAGGAGCAATACGCCACGCAAAACTTCTATCTCAAAAACACCAGCGGCAATAACGACATTGACATTTCGAGCTACAACCGCATGCTCCTCAACCACCGTTACAGCTCAGGCGAGAGCATCCCATACCCCGGCGGCACCATCAATGCCGACACCCTCCTTGCCGCCCAACTGGCCAAGATAGGCTACACCCTGCGCAGCAACCTCGACAAAGAAAAGCTCAACAAACACAAAGACCAGCTGCTCACCTACACCAGCCCCGACGGCTCCATCCTTATCGTTTTCTTAAGAATGGAAATATCCAAAGTCGACAGTCTCAACCACATCACCTCCGCCAGCATCTGGTATGCCTTGTCGCGGTGAACATAGTCAGACGATTTCGGGGAAATAAAGGTAACCTCTAAGAATTGCCCCATGAACTGGGCATTCATGATAATCATTACTGAATATTATAACACGAATTGTCGTGTAATGACCATATATTCACGTCAATTAATGATAATTCGTGTTTATCCCAAATCGGTCATTAGGAGAATCCT
>DBXQ01000122.1:0-2234 GCA_002309955.1 Bacteroidales bacterium UBA1208 | reverse complement strand
TGGGAGAACTGAGGGCTAAGGAGCGAAGGGAGAGCGGCCGAGCCTACATCGGCCATCAAGACGGGAAACAGAATAAAACGGTTATTATCAGCCTTCCCATTCCACATGTCTCCGTTTTGCTCTTGAACGGCCTCGGCCAGAGACCCACTCAGCCTAATGACCGATTGGGGTTAAAACAATCACGCATTCAAGCATTCAGGAATTTTGAAAAGGAGCATTACCGTGAATTCTCATTGCAAAGCAATGTTTTATTTGAATAATTATTGGAGGTTGCCTAAAGAGGTCCTAAATCTAAGAGGGAAGGGTCAGGTGAAAATCCAACCGCCCGAAAGGAAGCAGTTGAAGAGGTATGCTGTCCAGTAAACATTAAGGAACAGCGTCACACCCAACAGCACGCGGTTGACCACCTTCGACCTGAAGGGAGTGAAAAGCACCAGCACCGTCATCAGAAAGACCAACAGGGTGCCCAGCGTCTGTGCCTTGAAGAGCATCAAGCGGCACAGCACTGCCGCCAACACCATGAAGGCGATGACGACCCATCGCCACACTTTGGCCTCACGGCTTGAACCGCGGAGGGCACCGCCGAAGTCCATCATCAGGAAAAAGAAGAACGGAGTGCAGGTGAGCAGCCGGGCTTGCGAGAACATGCATCCCTTTTGGGTGAAAAGTGCCAGCACGATATTGCCGACAAAAAACAGCACCGACAATACTCGCACCAGCCATACGGGGTCTTGTGGAGTACCTCCGCCGCTATCCATCTGCCCCAATACAGGGTTCGCTGCTTGGGGCTGCGGAGTGCCGTTTGGGTGCATGGCTTTTATCAATCGTACACAGAGCCATGCAAGCGCCGGGAGGAAGAGGATGAAGAGCAACGGCTGGGTGACGCTCTTGCTCTCTTCGCTCCAGTCGGTGAGCGGCCACGTGGGCAGCGACCACTCCTTGCCCCACTCAAACTGTGCACCGGCAAAAGCAAAGAGACCTGCATGTCCGCTGATGCTTTGAATCAGCATCACCGCAGCCACACCCGCCACGACGGGGGCGAGATGCAGGGCCAGATTGCGGAACAACTGGCGCCACGAAAGGCGATACTGAAGGACGTAGAGAATATCGGCAATAATCCAAGCCACCAGCAGGATACTGCCCGCCGCCCTCGTCATGCAACCCAGCATGAAACCGACAAAGTAGAGCCAATAGCGGTTGTGCAGCAGGCCGTACAGCCCTACACTGATGCAGAGGAAGAAAAGCGCCTCGCTGTATGGGATGAGGAAGATGACCAGAAAGGGCATGCAGAGCAATACAGCGAACCGCTGCTGATAATTGTCGGCAGCCTTGTTGGTAGCGGCAATCAACACCAGCAGTCCAGCAACGAACAGGACAAAGTTGAGCAGACAGATTCCGATGGGCGAGAGACCCGTGAGCCGCCACACCATGGGGAACAGCGGGAAAAAGGCCACATAGCCTGGCCAGACGTACTTGGGGTTGTAGAGGTGGTCGGCAATGAGTTTGTAATTGTCGGCATCCCACTGCAGCAGCCGCTCGTTTTCAATACGGTTGAAAGGCTGCTTCTCGCGGGTGACCGATTTCGAACCGTCTTCCGCCTGCTTCACACGGTAGGTCTTCACCACACCGCTCACCGCGTTGTAGACCACCTTGTTCTGCAGCAGAGCAAAGCACAAGGCCACCGCACACAGCCAGGCCACACAAAAGAGTATCACTGTAAAGGATTTACATTTGTCCATAGTCCGAGTTATTTGATTACAAAAATAAATAAAAAAATTGTATTCTGAAAAAAAAGGTATATTTGCAGTGATGAAGGGAGTCGGAGATGATAGATAATTAATTATGTATCAGTCGTAATAACTTATGGCTGGCAGAAAAGCCCATCGGAAAGATTGAGGACCAACTGGGGCATTCTTATTTATTTTCTACTTACTTTCAATTTATTTTCTTCTTTGTTTCTGTATGTGAAACAATAAGGTAAACTAAAACTAAAATACAGGTAAAAATTAAGTAGGGTATAAAAAGGGGTTACAGCGGCGTGTTACAGCCGCCAAAGAGCAGCCGCTGAGAGCGTCTTTATGCCTCATCGGCATAATTCAACCAAAAGCACGTTTACAAATTTGGTCTAAGCCCCTCACACCATAAGACTTCTGAGACAATCTGACGTCTATCGTCGCCTAAATTCCAGTTACAAGTGCAACACTAAGTAAAAAAAGAGTACCAAAATTTGGTAC
>DBXQ01000125.1:16834-17518 GCA_002309955.1 Bacteroidales bacterium UBA1208 | reverse complement strand
GCAACCAGCACGACACCCTTATCAACCATGTAGCCCCCAATGGCCGTGTGACGGGCGACGACATCGTGTGGCTGCGCACCACCCCCAAACGCGACTGGACATACTCCCCCAGCCTCACCTGCCGTGTGGGCGACACCGTGCGCATAGAACTGGGTAGCCCCTACGGCAACCAACCGCTCTTCTACCGCATAGACCATGCCGCCAAATGCTACCGCCGCGGCATGCTGGTGCTCGACAGCAGCCACATCTCTACCCTCGTCATCCCCATCACCAAGCGGATGCGGGATGGCTGTGTGGTGACACTGGCTGCGATGCGCGAAGGACGCACTTTCGCTATACGCTATACGATTAACGTGATCCGCCCCGACCTGCGGTTAGATATAGGCATCGAGACCTTCCGCGACCTTATGCAGCCCGGCGAACATGAGCAGTGGCGACTGCGTGTCACACAGGGCGACACCCTCCCAAAAGGCATCAAATCCAACCTCAGCCTCACCATGTACGACCTCGCATTGGAGGAATACAGACACTTGAACTACGGCTTCTGGCCCTGGCGTCAGGAATACAACAACCTCCAAATCACGCGACCCCATATAGAGTCAAAACGCATGAGCTACACCGTTAAAACACCCCTACTACCTCACAATACTACCGTCATCCAGCCCCGCATAGGCTTTGCCTTGC
>DBXQ01000125.1:0-16815 GCA_002309955.1 Bacteroidales bacterium UBA1208 | reverse complement strand
GATTGCCCGCTTGGGTACCAGCATCATAGGCACCATTATCGACGCTAATACCCAAGAGCCCATACCCTTCGTCAACGTAGTTGTCAAATATGGTAATAGGGCGGTAAAAGGTACCACGACCGACTGGGACGGTAACTTTGTCATGAAGTGGCTGCCAGCAGACGAATACGTCATCATCGTCTCCTCCGTCGGATACCAGAAGCTGGAGCAACACATCTACGTCCCCAGTAAAGGTGCGAGGGTGTTGAACATCGCGATGTCGCCTACCGCATCGAAATTGGAAACAGTCCAAATAATAGAAAGTAGGGTTCCCGTCATCGAGATAGGCGCTCCCGAAAGCGGACAACGCATATCCGCCGACGACATCGCCCACATGCCCGGCACCAGTGTTGAAAGTATCGTTGCCTCTGTTGGCGGTGTGGGGTATACCCGTGGCGAAGAAGGAGGTTCGCGCAAACACACCGGCGTGAATGTGCCCAAAGAGGCCATTGCCGAGATACCCCCCATGTTTAACTTCGGCAGCACTGCCACCGACATGACCTCCTCCATGCGCAAGAACCTCAGCACCCTTGCCCTCTTCGAGCCTGCCCTGCACAGCGACAAGGAGGGCTATGCCACAGTCTCCTTCACCCTGCCCGACATCCTCACCCAGTGGCGACTGTACGGCTTCGCATGGACCGACCAGTTCCAAGTAGGCACCCTCAACCGCACTATCCAAGCACAGAAAGAACTGATGGTGCAGCCCCTCATGCCCCGATTCCTGCGGCAGGGCGACACCATCAAAATCCGCGCCAAGGTTTCCAACCTCACCGACAGCGTGATGAACGTGCATGTAGGCTTTGAAATTGAGAATGGAGAATTAAGAATGGAGAATGAGCTGCCGCACCCAGATAATTTTCAATTTTCACCTTTCAATTTTCACCTTTCAATTCCTCCCCATACCAGTTCCATCGCCTCTACCCGCATTGCCGTCCCTGCCGACTGGCATGTGGCCGACTACAAAGTCTACGCTTATAAAACCACCTCTATCGGACACCACTCCGACGGCGAACAGGGCCAACTGCCCGTCCTCTCCAATCGCGAGCGCATCACCACCAGCCATCTCCTTTACGTCCCCGGCAGCGTGGATGGGAAAGAGGTGGTCCGCACCTTCGACATCGCCCTGCCCACTCCCGCACCGGGCGACAGCACCACCCTCTCATTCACTGCCAACCCCGTCCGTTATGCCATCGAGGCACTGCCCCATTTCAAACGCCTCCTCATGCCGGGCAACATCTACCTTGCCAACAGCATCTATGTGAACCACCTCACCACCCTACTCGACACCCTCTCACCCAAAGAGAAACAGCGTGTTGCATCGCGCGTAACCTCCGACCTCCATCGCATACTGGGTGCACAGGCTTCCGGTGGTGGCTGGAGCTGGATGCCTGGCGGCAGGGAAGCCAGCCGCTATGTCACCGAAAGCGTCCTGCAACGCCTGGCCAGTTGCCCCTCGCTTGACAACCAAAACAATTACCACAACCAATACCTCAGAGCCATCGCCTATCTCGACAAGTTCCTTGTGGACATCAACAAAGACATGATGATATACTCCCACCCCTGGTTCGACGACTACCTTTCGCTGATTTACACCCGCAGTCTCTACTTCAATACCAAACCCCTCGACCAGTGCGACAGCACCACACAGGAAGCCTACCGCTTCTGCTACCGTATGTACAAGATGCGCAGCAACGACTATACTAACCTCCACACTCAGGGCCAACTCGCCCTGCTGATGCTGCACATAGGCGACACCGCCGATGCCGTTGACCTAGCCAACCGCATCAAGGAGAGTGCCCACACCAGCGACGACCAAGGCATGTATTGGCTTAACAACATGAGCGGCTACGGCTGGTATAACCGCCCCATCGAGACTGCCGCCCTGATGGTGGATGTCTTCGCCGACGTGCTGCATGACTGGGAGTCCGTCAGCCGCATCCAGCAGTGGATTCTCGCCTCCAAGCGAGGCACCGCCTGGCGCACCGACATGGCCACCGCCGCCGCCCTCTGTGCCCTCACCCGACAACCCGTAAACACCACCCTCAGACAAGGCATCGTCACTATTAAATGCAACAATCAAGAAATAGAAAGCGGAACAATAGACGTTGAAAAATACACAAATGAGTCAACCAATTTTCAATTCTCAATTTCCAATTCTCAATTATTCCCTGCTTGGGGCGTCCTGTTCCACAGCCACGACACCCCCATCGACAGCATCCAGTACAACGACACCGGCATGAAGCTCCGCAAGACCCTCAGCCGTGTCAATGCCGACGGCAGCCTCACCCTCCTGAACCCCGGCGACAAACTGCATGTGGGCGACCGTGTGCGCGTGCACATCGACATCGACTGCCAGCAAGGATTCGACAACATGGTGCTACGCGACCAGCGTGCCGCCACCTTTGAGCCCGCCAGCACCACCAGCGGATGGCAGTGGAACAGTGGCCTGCACTATTATGTGGACGTGCGCGACGAGTGGACCGACTGCTACATCGACCACCTCGGCCCCGAACACTACTATGTGGAGTACGACCTGTGGGTGCGCCACAGCGGCACCTTTGCCAACGGCATCTGCACCCTGCAGAGTGTATATGCACCCGAGTTCCGCGCCAACACCGACTCGCAAACCATCGCGGTGCCGTGAGGGTATGCACTGGGTGAATACACTTTTTTTCTGAACAGGTGAAAAATAATTCGTATCTTTGCACTTTGTATTGATACACGATTATTTCTGCAAATAATTATTAACAACCCTTAATATCATGAGAAAACTCAACTCCATTATTGCAGCAGGCCTGTTCGCACTGAGCATGTTCGCCGCTCCGACGGCCGATGCCTGCACCAATTTCCTTTTCACAAAGGGTGCTACAAAGGACGGTAGCACAATGATTACTTATGCGGCCGACAGCCACACGTTGTATGGCGAATTGTATTACCGCAAAGCTGCCGACTATCCTGCCGGTACGATGTTCATGTTGGTGGACTGGGACAGCAGTCGCAAATTGTTCGAAATACCTCAGGTGGCCCATACATACAGCGTGGTGGGCAACATGAACGAGCATCAGTTGGCCATTGGCGAAACCACATATGGCGGTCGCGAAGAATGCTGGAAAGACGAAGTGAAGGGCATTGACTACGGTTCGCTTATCTACGTCACACTGCAGCGTGCCAAGAATGCCCGCGAAGCCATCTATTGGATGACCAAGATGGTGGCCGACTACGGTTACTGCAGCGAAGGCGAGAGTTTCTCCATTTGCGACCCCAACGAAGTCTGGATTCTTGAACTTATTGGGAAACGCAGCGCCCCCGTTAAAGCCGATGTTGCAAAGAAGCTGAAATATAAGTACACCGAAGGAGCCGTGTGGGTTGCCCGCCGCATTCCCGACGGTTATGTGAGCGGTCATGCCAATCAGGCTCGCATCACCCAATTCCCACTGGAAGACAAGAAGTTCAAAAAAGCCAAAGGCAAAGGTCTTCACCCCGCCATTAGCAGCAACCATATAGAATATCTCTATGAACCCGAAGTGGAATGTGTCTACGCTTCCGATATCATCACCTATGCCCGTGCCTGCGGATGGTTCGACGGCAAAGATGAGGAATTTTCATTCTGCGACACTTATGCACCTCTCACTTTCAGCGGTATCCGTGGATGCGACGCCCGTGTGTATGCCATGTTCCACCGCGTCAATCACGAAGCACGCAAATATGAGAAATATGCCATGGGCGACCTCAATGCCGAGCGTATGCCTTTGTGGATTAAGCCCGACCATAAGGTTGATGTGCACGAGGTGATGAATCTGATGCGCGACCATTATGAAGGCACCGCTATGGATATGAGCAGAGATATGGGTGCCGGTCCCTTTGCCTGCCCCTACCGTTGGCGTCCCATGGGTTTTGAGGTTGATGGACAGAAATACATCCACGAACGCGCCACTTCTACCCAACAGACCGGTTTCAGTTTTGTTGCCCAGTGCCGCAGCTGGCTGCCTAACAAAATCGGTGGTATCATTTGGTTCGGTGTCGACGATACCTACAGCACTGTTTACTGTCCTATGTACTGCGGCATTACCAAGATTCCCGAATGTTTCCGCGAAGGGAATGGCGACATGCTTACCTACAGTGAAACATCTGCTTTCTGGCTGTTCAACCGTGTCACCAATTTTGTTTACAGCCGTTATAGCGACATGATTGTAGACCTGCAGAAAGTGCAGAACGAACTGGAGACCAATTTCATCAACGAAGTGAACCGCTTTGACGGAAAAGTCAAGCAAATTACCGACAACGAAGGGCTTACCCATCAGCTCAACGACTTCTCCAACCGTATGGCCGAGAGAATGATGAAGTCATGGAACAATCTGGACCGCTACCTTCTGGTCAAATATATTGACGGCAATATCAAGAAAGAGAAAGACGGTAAGTTTGAGCGTACCGAGACCGGCAACGCAGCTTTCCCCATGCAACCCGAATACCCCAAATGGTTCTACAAAATGATTGTCAACGACCACGGCGACATCATCCGTCAAACCTTCTAAACATGCTAATTCAACAATATTTATCACCTGTACAGCCAAACTCGCTGGGTTACTATCCCAGCGAGTTTTCCGTAACCTTGGGCTCACGCATCGTCACCCACACACCCGAAGAAGGATGCCCCGACATTCCCGACGAAGGATTGGTGATGGTGGGAGTGGGCGAAGACCGCGGTGTTGAGAACAACGCCGGATGCGACGAAGCTCCCGACACCATACGCCGATATCTTTACCCATTAGCCATCCCCCACGTCGACACCAAGATTATAGACCTTGGCAACATCATTCTCGGCCAAACTGTTGAGGACACCTATTATGCCTTAGCAGAAGTGGTGGCAGAAGTGGTGCAACACGGCAGCACGCTCATCGTGCTGGGAGGCAGCCAAGATCTCACCTTCGCTGCATACAAAGGCTACGAGAAACTGAATCGCATCATCAATATTGCCTCCATCGACTCGCGTTTTGACCTTGAAAACAACGACAGCATCACCTCACGCACATGGCTCCGCAATATCATAATGCAGAACCCCAACTACCTTTTCTTCAACGCCAACATAGGCTATCAAACCCATCTTGTGGGACAAGACTATGTGCGGCTGATGGATGACCTGAAATTCGATGCCTACCGCTTGGGCGAAGTGCGGCATGACATGACACGTGCAGAAACCCTTATTCGCAACTCGGACCTACTCAGCGTAGACATCGGAGCCATACGTCAAAGCGACGCCCCGGGCAACCTTTCCCCTTCTCCTCATGGTTTCTACGGTGAAGACTACTGCCAGATGATGCGTTTTGCCGGAATGAGCAACAAGACCAGTTGTCTCGGGCTCTTTGAAGTGAATCCCCGTTATGACAATCGAGGACAGACCTCACACATGGTGGCCCAAGGGCTCTGGTACTTCATTGAAGGCTACTACCTCCGCAAACACGACAACCCACGGTTCTTCCCTGAGAATTGCAAACACTTTATCGTCAAAATGGAAGACCCCGAGATTGACCTCGAATTCTATAAGAGCAAACTCAGCGACCGTTGGTGGGTTCGTGTTCCTTGCGACGACAGCCAACTGCAGGAAATCTACTCCAACCAGCTCATGCTACCCTGCACATATGGAGACTACCTCCAATCATTGAAAGGCGAACTGCCGGCGCTATGGATGAAATACTACCAACGCCTCAATAGTTAATAAAAGGAAAAGCCCGGATATGATCCGGGCTTTTTCCTACTAATTGAGATAAACCTTAATTTTTACATCCCCCATTCGGATATTTTGAAAACACCGTGCATACTGGAGAATGTTCTGCACAACTTCGGGTGACGGTTGTACGGTTGTGCCTGCAGTTCCAAAAGATGTACCTGTGCTGTGGTTTAATTCATAGTCCTGCATCATACGCGTCAGATTAAGTTGAACATTGGGGTCTTGTTGAACTGTTTTATTCGAACAGACATCCCAATAACTCAAATCTGCCACAAAAATTGTGCAGGCAAATGTTAATTAACATTTTTTGATTGTGCTAATGCACCCATGAATGTGTTGATGCGTTGACAAGTTTACGCATTTACACATTCACTATAGCTCTTGAAACATATTGTGTTCCTCAGCCAGACGTCTCAAATTGATGATTGCATAGCGCATGCGGCCAAGAGCAGTATTGATGCTTACACCTGTACGGGCAGCAATATCTTTGAAATCGCATTTGCCGTAATGGCGCAAAATCACTACCCTGCGCTGTTCAGGCGGTAGCATTTTGACCAACTTGCGGATATTACTACTCGTCTGCTGGCGCATGATGCTCTGCTCCACATTGTCGTCATGCAACTGCAACGTATCCACCACATCATAGTCAGGACGGTTGGGCACAATGGGCATTTTGCTATTGCGACGGAAATAGTCCACAATTAGATTGTGGGCGATACGCATTACCCAATGGATAAACTTATTCTCATCTTTGTAGGCACCGCCATTGATAGTGGCCACCACCTTGAAAAAAGTATCCTGAAAAATGTCGTCGGCCACATCCTTGTCTTTAACGACCGAAAAAATGTAACCGTAAACCTTGGCCTGGTAACGGGCAAGGAGAACATCGAAACAGGAGGCGTTGCCATCTCTATAACCCTGTATCAGCTCGTTGTCGGGGAGCGTCGAAAGTGATGCGTCAATCATTCTTATCGCTTTTTAAATTGTTGAACTGATAAGTCTTTTCTCAATAGCGGTCGTATTAGTTTATATATTTTTCGAAATGCAAAAATACATATTTTTTTGCAAACAGCAACTTTTTCTACGTATTTTTTTTAAGTTTAGTATGTCATGGGTAAAAAAAATTGCACCATCGACGACAGAAAAACATCTATTTTGTCAGACATACACCCTCACTTACAATCACGGCTTCCCACCACACTACCTCCTGGAAAGGTCGCGTCTTGCCTCATGCGGGACAGGCTTGGGACCCGGCACCCACCAGCGGTAATTGAAACTCCATAGGCGAGGGTCGCTGGGCGAAGTGATGAGAAGCTCTTGATACTCCAACTGATGTGCGGGTGCGGCAACATGCACCTCGGGCAACATGCGGATGGTTGTGCTGTCGGTAATGACCGATATGTTGAGGTTGGCAGTCTCATCGATGAGCAGTTCCTGTTTGTAAAGCGTCAATCCGCTCAGCAATACCTTCAACGTGTAGCTACCCACTGGCAGCGGAGCCACGACGAAGAACCCCTCCTCGTCGCACACCGTGCCTGCCACAAGACGGTCTTCGTTAAGGAACTGGATGGTGCAGAAAGGCTCGGGCTTACCTGTGCGGTGGTTCGAAATGGCTCCATAGACGGCAACAGAATCCCCTACTTCCTGCTGTTGGGCGCAGACAGGGAAAAATGCCAGTATCGCGATAACGGCGATAATGATTTTATTTGTTTTCATTGGAATGGATTTTTTTCAGTTTCTCATACAACAGGCGCAGCGGGAACGTGTCGGCTACCACGCTGTTGTACCGACCCCAAAACGAAGGCTCGTCGTAGCTCGCACCGAAAGCTTCTCCGAGCGTCTGCGGACGGACGACAATGGTGTCGCCACGGGCGGCAGTGTCGGAGAGGGAGAAGTCGGTCAGAGTCCAGTCTACACTGCTTTGCCACCACTGGGGCCCACTCTCCTTGTCATTCCTATGGGGACTCAGATGAAACGACTTATAATTATAATAATGTGTCAGCGTGTAATGCCCGTCGCGGACGTCGTAGCTCCACAGCGACGAGTCTCTGTCGAATGTCAGCTTGTTGTATTTCACATTCACCCAATCTCCACTGGGCCACCTTCTCTCCGTAGGGGATGTTTGAACCGACTTGATTAGCACAATGGCCAAATCGCACTTGCGGATGGTATATTCATACCGGCTGTTGCCACCCAACATTTTAGATTGGAGTTGGTAGTATGTCTCACCGTTATCTTCAAACTCTCTTATCGAGCCGAACCTATGCGCTTCCATTATCTGCTTGTTGAACAAAAGACTTGCCTGCGGTGTATATACAGGGTCGAAGAAACTCTCGTTGTCGTCATATTCCAGCATCTCGCTCGCCCCATTTTGCCGACCAGTCTTGCCGACCAGCAACGGACGGTCGTAAACGAGCAGGCGGTGCTTCAAAAGCATCTTGTAGTCCGTGGGCATCTCGCGCTCATCGGCGCGGAACCGGTAACTCAACTTGTCTACATACTCAGAATATCCAGCGCGTTTCATTCGTATCACAGCTTCATCGAAGAGATACAACTCGTTGTCAACAGCTCTCCAGTCGCGGAAGAAAAAGGTTGAATAACTGCTGTCTCTATGGTAATTCTCCGCTATGCGGCCGACCGCTGCCTCCAGCAGGTCGCGCGGATATCGGTATTCCTTTATTTCCACCTCCTTCAACACCACCGCACGCTCCGACAGCTTGACACGCCCCGACCGCTTTAGTTCACCCACGGTCTTCCGCTCAGTGGTATATCCCACACAACGAACCACCACAGTGTCCTTCTCGGTCCCCTGCGGCACCCTCAGCTCATATTCACCCGTCTCGTTGCACGACACCCCTACAGAGGTGCCCGCCAGCTGCAACGTCGCATAAGGCACACCCTTCGACCCGCATGTTACACGACCGCTAAGAGAAATATAATTCGTCTGCGCTTCCGTTGACACAGACAGAACCATAAAGAGAATAATGAACAATTTTTTCATACCAGCCGGCTTAAGAATGCAAATGCAAAAATACAAATAAAATTCGGATTACAATTCACCTCCCCTTGATTTTAACAGAAGACATGGAAAAACGATTATTTTTTCACACCAGACGGCACCAAAAACGTGGGACGAATCAAAAATTTAAGACCATTTAAGGGGTATTTTATCCCATTACACCCCAAAACAGGGTATTTTGTCACTTTTTTTACACGACATCACGATTATTTTGCCACATGATAAATAGTACGTATCTTTGCACCGTTTTGGGACGACAGGAAACAATCATTAAACCAGCATTCCTTCATCCACTCAATTATCAATAAATATAGTAAACACACAAAACGAAGTATGAATTACCGTTTTCTCTCAAGTATGATACAACATAGTATCAACGGAACAAAAATGTCTACCATACGGGGCAACGGAGGCACTGCCCAAAGCGGAAGAGATCCGCAACCATCCTTCACTATCGTGCGTATAGGCCGACAACCAGGGCGACACCATCTACGACTCAACCGCATCCTAAAAGAATTGAAAGAAGACAAACTATTTGTACTGGAATATGAAGGCAACTACTGCGACTATGACTGGGCTGCCATCTCCGCCTACCCCAACCGCGACCACCAATCCCACATCGGCTTCGGCAGTTTCCGCGATACCTACACCTCTATACTGGAAAAGATTCAAGCAAGCGGTGCCCGCATTGCCCTGCTCACCCTGCCCACCCTGCTACCGCAACGCTATTTCGACCATATCAGTCGCGGCCTGAACCGCACGGCCATCCTTCAATGGCTGGGAGGCGACGTGTGCAACCTCAACCATTGGCAGGAACAATATAACGAAGAAATTGTAAGTCTGGCAGCACACCACAACCTATCCGTAATTGACATCAACCCCATGTTTCTGCAGCGTCACTATTTAGACGACATCTACAAAAGCGACGGGATGCACCCGAACAGCACGGGACAAGCCGTGATAAACGAAATAGTGGCAAACTGGCTGACTCACCAACACTAACGTGCTGGAGAGATACAACTGGTTTTGCAAAGGTAGTAAGGATGGGAGAAAAGCACCCTATCTGAACGCTCAGGAGTAATGAAAAGACTGGCGGCGGCAGCATCAGCGTCGCGGCCACGTAGTACATCAATGATTTCATCGAAGTTGTAACCACTAAAATGTACTGGACGACCCACAAAAAGGCTGAACCGTAGCATCATCTCCACTTCAAGGCCAGTCCACACGTTCTCCTTATAGAAACTGAACGGAGAATTGTCGGACAAAGTGGCCACCTCAATAGGATGCCCTTTCAAGTCGGCAAGTTCATCCATAGTGGGCATAACGACAGTGTCCAACCGCTGCGAACACCACCGGGCGAACATGTTGTCCAGAGTGCCGTCGGACTTAATCTGCACCAGAAAGTCGTTAAACTGCTGGCAAAGTTTCTCATCCTTGGGGTTGAAAGCCACCGCCACGTCGAAACCACCGGGCAGGTTGAAATCCACTGCCAAACCATGCTCAGCCATGCCGAGGGTAGTAAGCACCACCGTGTCAATAATGCCGCAGTCAGCCACACTGTCACTGATTGCGGCAAAAAGTTCCGTAGGGGTCTTGCAACGTACAAGATTAATATGGGAAAAATTGTTCGTGTCGCTCAGCAACACATCGCTGGTGCTGCCGTTGATGACAGCCACCGAATGACCCTCAAGATCCTCTAAACTCGAAAATCCCGCCACCGTAGCAGGAGCCTCGGGTGCACTGTTGCAGCCCGTAAACAATGCCCCAGAAAGGGCAACAAGGAGGGCACAGGCTATACCCAAAAAGTGTAAACGATTGTTCACCATAGTATTATTTGCTTCAAACCATTTTAGATTGACAAAGCAAAAATACACTTTTTTTTTCGATTGGTGAGGATTTTGCCTTATATCTTTTTATTCCGTCAGACGAAAACGTACACGCCACGTGCCATTGTCAAAGTCGTGACTGATAATCTTGAAGTGGGGTATCTCCCGTGTGTTGGCCACATGGGCGCCTGCACAGGCACAGATATCATAGTCGCCTATGCGGACAAGACGAAGGGTCTCTGAGGCATCAGAGGGCAACTTGCTGAGATCCACCTCAGGAGGGAGATGGTCGCGATCCACATACTCAACCGTCACATCTAAATGACGGCCTATGACTTCGTTCACCCGGTCTTCGACGGCCTGTACCTGCTCCGCTGTGGGAGCCTCAGGCAACAGATAGTCACACTTGCTCTTCTTTTTTTCGATATGAGCATTCCTCGACCGCGGACATCCGAACATCCGTACCATAGTCTGGTTCAAAATATGCTCCGCCGTNNTGCATGGGAGGATATTCCTGCTTATTATGCTCATTGAGAATGGGTGTTTCCATGGTGATTGTATTATGATCTTGATTGATTCTGACGGTTTTAAATATTATTTTTGAACATTAATTGATTGTATTTCTAATCGTATTTGATATAGAGTTTAATACAACACTGTCTGTAGACATACACAGCCTTATTCTTGTTCCATTTAAATTGTGAAGTATAATATTCCCTCGATGCAATATATATCGGAGCCGACTGACTGTAGAGAACAGGTGCAGTTGGTCTTGGTTATCTATTTCTATTTCACCAATGTCGTTGAGCGCTATTGAACGTTTTTTCCCAATAATCCTATGTCGGTTTTCAACAATCAACTCGTTTTCTGTTATTGTTATTATCTCTTGTCCAAACCAATACCAAAGAAACAAATCTAAAATGAATAACATGCTTATCACTTCTACAAGCACAATAGAAAAAGCAAAAATAGAGCGCCTGTCAAAAAGTGATTTCTCAAAAAGTTCAACATCTAAGCCTGTTGTAAAACAAATAACTACAACAACCAGCACCAATAAGATTGCAGAATCAATCATGAATCGGCATTTCGGAACTTTCGATGAATATAATGTAGTGGGTGTGTTTGTCCCACCAGTATGCATCGGCGAGAATTCCTGCTTGTTATGGGCGTTGAGAATAGGTTCTTGTTCCATATTAGAATGTATTTATCTCATCCAACCATCCATGCGGTAGACTTTCTCCATAAGTTTGACTTCTTGGCGGGTGGCGCTGTCTCTGTGCCATACCTCTACACGCACGGCATAGTAGTCTTCCCAATCGCCCTCGTAGATGACGAACTCGCATTTCTCTACAAGTTTGGTAAAGAACTTTGTTGCCGAGCAATAAACAGAGGTGTTTCGACGCATCACATTCTCCGACAAGGGGATATTGTCACCCACCTCATAACATTTCAAAAACAGCGTACCCGCAGGCAATGCGGAGAAAGAAAAGTCATACAGATATCGCCCACCTTCAAAGTCATTCCATATCTGGAGATAACTGGCCCTAATGTTGCTGTCGACCATGGCCTCCTCATATTCAGTCACCCACTTCCCATCTACCACATCAAAATTACATTCCAATGGTATGCAATATTCTGTTCCCTCAGGTATTGGATGTTCTTTTCCAAACCCATCAGATGGGTCAATTACAGGCCATAGCACCGCAGCAAGCAACATCGTAACGAAACGCCATGTCAGCCTTATCCCGATTCTCGCCAACAAGAACCCGACAATGCCGACCGATGCCACACCCACCGCCGACGAAGCCACAAGCTTACCCCAACACCGTATCACAGCAAGGATAATGAGCTGCACCAGCAGCAATGGCACAAACAAGAGCCATCCTGCAACCACAACAGCCTGCACCCAATGGGAGTTGCTGCACCGTAAGGCAAGGACTACAGCAATAGACAAAACCACAAACAAGATGGACATGACCCACCAAAACTTGGCTATACCTTCGGTCAACCAGTGTCTCCTATTATGTGCTTTTTTACTCATACTGGTTTTGTGGTTTGCAGGACTGACATTCTTTTAAGGATGTGTCCGTCTCCGCCGTATGCATCGGCGGGTACTCCTGCTTGTTGTGTTCGTTCAGAGTTGGTTCTTGTCCCATATTCTTATAAATAGTTTTACTTCTCGATGGGGAAATTCGTTGATCTCCGTCAAGCCAAAACATGTGATACCATTCTCAATTAGTACATCTTTCAGCCTAAACTTGGCAACCCATTGCTATACTGAAGAATGCTTCTCAATCCCACAGATCCATTGAACTCTATCAATCCCATGGATGCCGCACCTACAATTTTCGTGTTGGCGGAAGTGTCTAAACCATAATAGTTCATGTCTTTTTCGTCAGGTACGTGGAGACTCTTTTCCTCTTTCAACGTATCAGAAATGGTGGTCTGCTATCCAACCGGGGATGTCGGGAATGCCGTCTATGTTTATATCAGCAGCATTGTAATCCTGTTGGTAGGGGATGGGACGGTCCACCTCCACCTCTTCGTCCTTCTCGTTGACAAACTGCAGTACCTTCTCCTCGGTCACATCCATAAGTTTCATGTTGATGGCGTTGAGGTAGCGCATATATTCCGCCAGATACTTATAGTAGGAGGTGCGGCGGTGAAGGGTGCGCATCTTGACGCGGATGTCGGGGTTGAGCAGGATTTTAGAACCTCTCGAGTTGCCTGGGTACTGGTCGGGATGTTGGGTAATCTTCCCCATAAGGGCCATGTTCTCGTTGGCGTATTTCATATATTCCTCCTGTATGGAATGCATCGCGCTGAAACAGTCCCCCACATTGCTGATGAACTGGAAATTCCCCATGTTCTTCCAAGTTTCGATGGTGTTGGAGAAGATCTGCTCGGCAGTGTTGTCGTAGGTGAAACTGGGAAGCCCGAACAACATGACGACCGACTCGATTAAGGAGGAGTACTTGGGGTCGTCGAGTGAGTCCTGCGGGATGGCGAGGAGGATGGTCGCCAGGGTGTCGCGCCAGCCCAGTTGGAATGAAATATCGTCCAACTCTGAGGCATACGACTCGATATTGCCCATCACCATCATTGCAGTCATCTTGCGGTCTTTGGCCTTGCGGTGTGTCTGCAGCAGTTGGCTGGTGCCGAAGGTGAGGATAATGGAGATGGTGGTACCGATGACAGTAAGCAGCAGGGTGCGCGAGATGCTGCCGTTGGGGTCGATACGCGGGGGCTTGGGAACGAAGGGAATGCCTTTCATGGGTTTCATTGTTAGTTTGTTGGTAATAGTCAGTAGTGAAAAAAGAAGTGTGAATTGACGATGCAATTCACACTTCACATATCGGACGGACCTACTTCACCAGGTTGTAGGTGTCGCTTGCGATGACGTATTCCTCGTCGGTGGTCACCACCACGACGGCCATCTTCGAGTCGGGCGTGCTAAGGATGATGTCCTCACCCATCACGTTGTCGTTCTTGGAGAGATCCACTTTAATGCCAAGGCATTCCATATTCTCAAGGATAGGACGGCGCATGAACCATGCGTTCTCGCCAATACCGCCGGTGAAGAGAAGCAGGTCACAACCTCCCATCTCGGCCATATAGCCACCGATGTAACGTTTCACACGCTGGGCAAACATGTCGAAGGCGTAGGTGCAGCGCTCGTCGCCGGCATCGCGTCCGGCGCGGATGTCACGCATGTCCTGCTTGCCACCGCTGATACCCACAAGGCCGCTCTGCTTGTTGAGGATCTTCGTGATGTCCTTCCAGTCCTTGCCGTTCTCGGTAATCTCCTTCTTGATAATAAACTCAATGACACCGGGGTCGACATCACCGGGACGGGAACCCATGATGAGACCCTCCAGCGGAGTCATACCCATCGTGGTGTCGAAACTCTTACCCTGTTTAATGGCGCAAATGGAAGCTCCACTGCCCAGATGGCAACTGATAATGTTCAGCTCCTTCCAATCTTTGCCAATCATCTTGGCAGCCTTTTCGGCCACAAACTTGTGGCTCGTGCCGTGGAAGCCGTAGCGACGCACACCGTATTTCTCATAATATTCGTAAGGCAGACCATAGAGATAGCTCTTGGGGGGCAACGTGCTGTGGAAAGCCGTATCGAACACAGCCACCTGGGGTACACCGGGCAATACTTCACGCATGGCATAGATACCAGCCAGATTACCGGGAGTGTGGAGGGGAGCAAGATGAGTAAGGGACTTGATGGTCTCAATCACCTCATCGGTGATGATGACACTCTTGTCAAAAGCTTCGCCGCCATGGGCGATGCGGTTGCCGACAGCACCGATCTCCTTAAAGTCCTTGATAACACCCATCTTGGGGTCAATAAGTGCATTGAGGACAATCTTGATACCCGCCGTATGGTCGGGGATGGGAAGCTGCTCGTAGTGCTTCTCGCCATGATACTTATGGGTGAATTCGCCCATCTCCAAACCGATGCGCTCCAAAAGACCCTTTGCCATTACCTCGGCGTTGTTGGCCATGTCAACCAACTGGTATTTGATTGACGAACTGCCGCAATTAAGAACTAATACTTTCATATAAAGTGTGTTTAATTATTTGACAATTATTTATTTCCATACAATCGGGACGGAAAATCCGATTTTCAAAGATACAAAAAAAAACACGAATTACGCAAAGACCGATGAAAAAAACAGCACAAAACATGAAGAAACGGCATCCTGTTGCCCCTGCCAAACATTACTTGTCATCATTGCTTGGCAATGATAATAAATGGTAATGTACTTATTAAACATGACCTTTATGCTATAAATGACTGATTTTACAACAGCCTCGAAGAGGCTGAATTTCNNCACCGTACAAGCGTAGCGCAGTGCGGTGAAAGAAGAGACTATCTATCAGCGTCCCGAGGGGACGCGACATTGAGACAATTTGAGAAAAACAGTCATATGTTACATTAGAGCGATAAACACGAATTATCATTAAATGTCATTAATTCTTGAAAATTACATGGCAATTCACGTTTTAATAGTCAGTTTAATCAAATGAGTCGAACCCAAGTAACGTCATGGAACAGAGCGTTACTCCACTATCAGTTTCTTGGTGGTTACGCCTTCGGCGAGGTATATGGCGGCGATATAGGTGCCTTTCTCCAGGGTGCTTATATCCACTATGGCGGAGATGCCGCCGACCTCCTGCTCCAGCATCTTGCGGCCGTCGAGGGCATAGACCTCTATGCGGTTCACCTTGTAGGAGGAGACCACGCTCACCCTGCCGTGTGCCGGGTTGGGCATCAGGCGGGTGTAGCGTCCCACGATGCCGGGGTGCTCCACACCCTCGGGCATTTCAGTCTCGAACCTCAGGGTGTCGCTCCAGTCGGTGTAGCTGCTGTCGCTGGGGCACCAACCCCGCACATAAGCCAGGTAACGCTTCCCGGGTCGCAGCCCCGTCAGGGTCACCATGGGCACGCGGGTTTCCACCAGGTAGTAATTCTCAAAGGACATGTCCTCGGTGCCGAACCTTACCTGCCACCTTGTGTTGTTGGCGGCGTCCCACATCAGGGTGACGGTGTCCTTGTTCATCCCCGCCACGCGCACATTCTCCATGGGGTGGCAAGGCTCCCACTCAGGCTGAATGATAGGGAAGATGATGCGGGCGTTGGGATAGAGTGCAATCCGTCCCCACCGCTCGTTGCGGTATTTAATCCACATAGGTTGCCCCCAATCCCAGAATGTGGTATCAGGATGGAAACCATAACCAGAGTCAAAATTTCCGTGCCGTGAAGCAGTTGAGCGAAAAAGGTTCCAGTAGCGGGTAGGGCAATGATCCCACAGCCACATCCAACTTGAGTAGTTAACACCATGTTGCTCCCAACTATAGCTCCCTTCGTTGTTGAAAGCTGTTCCTGCCACAATGAATGAGTCTTCCACCACTTCGGGCTTCTCAAAATAAACTTCATACAGGGCAACTGTGGGCGTGGTGTCGTAATACACAGGGTCGTTTAAAGGGGGAAAAATCGGAAATCTTCGCAATGCACACCTTAACGTACTGTCCTCTAAAGGGAGTAATATTTCGCGGTGTGGCCATTCCATGCGCCAGGGTCCGCTCGCCAGTTTCACAGGGTCACCATTGGTGGGCTTGTACAGGATTAACGAATCCGTAATCCTTCCTGCCATTGACATATCTCGGGTGTTTGGAAAATAATAAGGTGA
>DBXQ01000039.1 GCA_002309955.1 Bacteroidales bacterium UBA1208 | reverse complement strand
ATCGTGTTGTGGGAATTCTTCAAGATATTAAAAAAGTAGAAGAGTGTCGGATTCCGACATTCTTCTATTCTTACCGGATATTTATTCTCTTTTAAAAGAGGTTTAAGCGAACACCGAATGCCAAGTGGTAAGGGGTGATGGAACTCTCGTCGGGGACGTTGAGGTTCTTGAAGAGGGGTGTGAGTCCCGTTTCTGCGTATGCTCCAATCATACCGAAGTTGACACTGAAGCGCGTTCTGAGTTGGAATAGTTGGGGGGGAATGTCTTTGGAATAGCGTGTGTTGACGGATTCATCGTTCTCGGTGTGCGTGTATGTCCGGTTGAGCGTTCTGGCGAAGTAGAGTTGTGGTATCAGTTCTAATTGCATGTTGAAAGTGTGCTTTTTGGCATAGGGATAGAATGTGAAGTGGAGGGGGAAGTCGATAGAGGAGGTGTAGATATCGCTTTTCCATGTGCCGGGCAGGTCGGAGGAGAGGTATTCTAAATTGAGTTCACCGTTTGAACGGTTGATTGTCACGTTGGGTTTGATGAAGGTGTATGGGCTTTGAGACCATTGTATGCCAATGCCGGCAGCAATATGGTTGTCCATGTATAGTGAGTAGCTGAATTGCCAGTTGGTGTTGCCAAAGAAAGGACCTTTGGTTAAATCGGGAGCATTGGCTTTTTTTGTGAACCAAAGACTGGAGCCAAAATAGAACTGGTTATGGATACGGTCGCTTATGGTGTATTTTTTCAGTCCGGTCCAGTCGCGTGCAGTGTTGGCGTTGTTATTGTCCGTTTTGTCGGAAAAGGTGATGCCCCATTCAGTCCTTGTCCCTTTTTTCTTGTTTTCTACTGTGCCGGAGTAGAAGGAGCGCGTGTGGCGTCCTTTGCGCAACGTGTCCCCCATAAAGATTACTCTTGCGTTTTCTCTAATATCGATGACGAGGGGAGAGGCATTGTTGGTAGTACTTGCTGTGGTGCCTACGGAGAGGGTCTTGCCGTTGGCTGCAGCGGTGGTTTGGACGATGTTGCCGGCAACGGTGAAGAAGTTTTGTGACAAGTCGTCTTCAGTGCCTTGGTAGGCTATCCAGTTGCAGGTGTCTAACTTTAGAATGATTGTGCAGTCGCCGAATACGTTAAGTACACTGATCTCTTTGCTGAGGTTTTGACGGTAGATGGCGTTCTGTGCTGTGGCCATTGCCGAAAGGGCGATGAGTGCCACAATGATTGCTGTTTTTTTCATGATATTGTTGTTTTTATTGTTTCTATTCTGATTGATTAAATTGTCTTGTCTTTTTCTTCCCTGGTAACAAGAGTGATAACCCCATCTTTTATGCTGTTAATGAATTGTTGTCTGCGGTTGTCCGCGAAATCAATAATCATCTCGTTGATAGAGGTGGCCGTTTTCACTTCTGCCAAGTTGTCCACGATAATGATTTCCTTAGCCAGATTGTCGACAGGGACGATTTCCTCGGCCAATTGACAGTAGATGATGGTGGGTTCTGTGTATGCTGGTTCAATGGCTTCTCTTGCGGGGACGGTGGTCTCAGTGTCGGTCTCTTGTGGTTGCACGTTTAGGATACTCTTGTTTGTGCTTGGTAAGGAGGGATTCATCCTTTGGATACGCCGATTGGCAGAAGCAGGGGTGGCAATGGGGGTACTTTGGTCTGTCGTAGGAGAGTCGGATGGCTTCGGCTGGTTTTGTATTTGTATAGGTTTGTTTTCTGCCACCAATGACTCATTGCCTGTTCCGATAGTGGTTGACGTTGTTGTCCATATCCCATATCCCAAAGCAAATACAACACAGGCTGCAGCAGCCCAACGCCACAGGGGTACAATGCGGTGGGTTTTGCGGGCAGGAGGCTCGGCGGTGACCACAAGGGTGGGGTCGTAGTAGGTCTCCATCTCCTCGCGGATGTCGGGATGTTCCAGCAGGAAACGCTCCACTTCGGTGCGTGTGGTGCTGTCCAGTTCGCCTTCTTGATAGAGGTACAGGTAGCCTTCGTAATTGTCCATGTTAATCATAACGCGTGTTGTTTTATGTTGTTCAACTTAAGGTATGCTTTCTTCAGATTGATGCGTGCGCGGTAGAGAATGCCAGTGACTTGGGGAACATTGAGGCCTGTGAGTTGGGCTATCTCCTGATATTGATATCCCTCAAGGTCTTTCATCAGCAGGATGGCGCGGTGCTGTTCGGGTAGTTGGTCTAAGGCTTTTTGCATGGCATCGTGCAGTTCGAAGTTGTCGTGCTGGCTGTACCACTCTTCTTGTACCAACTCGGGGGCTATGTTGCGGAATCGTTCTGTGCGACGGTGTTGGTCGACCAACTGGCGGTACATCACCCTTATCATCCACCCCTTGGCCTTGTCGGCCTTTACCTCCTCGCGGTGTGTCCATAGTGCCACGAAAGCGTCCTGCACATTGTCCCATGCACTGTCACCGTCGGCGGTGTAGCGGACAGCAAAGCGGTAGAGATCTTCGCGGCATTGTTGGACTGTTTGTGTATATTCCTGTTCGCTCATTTTAGTTTTTAGCATTGTATAGGGTCGTGCCCTCTGAGTAGCTTTTTCCCAATAAACGAACATCTACCCCAAAATATTTGTTGAGGGATAAAAAAAAGAGGCAGACCTTTTGGGGAGGTCTGCCTCAATGTGTAAGATGCAGCGTTATTGTTTGATAACACGTTTGATGGCATTGCCGTTGTGCAAGGTAATGCGGAGGGTGTAGATACCTGTGGGCAGGTGGTGGATGTTGATAATATTGCTGTCATGGAATGTGGCGACGATGCGTCCGCTTTGGTCATAGACTTCAACCTTATCTACTTCGGATGGCGAAATGGTGATTTTGCCGGTGGTGGGGTTGGGGGAAAGCGTGATATGGCCAAGGTTGTCAGCGGTGCCGATGCCTACCTCGGTGATGGTCAGCTGCAGTACGATGACGCTGTCGCAACCGGCTTCGGTCTGCCCCTCAAAGAGGTACTCGCCACTTTCGGTGTAGGTGTTTCCGTTCCAAGTGTAGCTGCCCGCGGCAGAGTCGACAATGGTGTCGTGGGTACTGTAGTTGATGGTGAGGAGGAGGGTGATAGTGCTGTCGCAGCCTTGAGAGTTGATAGATGTTATAGAGTCGATAGAGGAGGCAGTATAGATAGAATCGTGCCATGTGTAGCTGTCGCAAGCGGTAACGGTCTCAGTAGATGTAGTGCTGTAGTTGATGGTCAGATGCAGCGTAACAGTGCTGTCGCAGCCTTGAGAGTTGATAGATGTTATNNAGATGTTATAGAGTTGATAGAGGAGGTGGAATAGATAGAATCGTGCCAAGTGTAGCTGTCGCAGGCGGTGACGGTCTCAGTAGATGCGGTGCTGTAGTTGATGGTGAGGTGGAGGGTAACAGTGCTGTCACAGCCTTGAGAGTTGATAGATGTTATNNAGATGTTATAGAGTTGATAGAGGAGGCAGTATAGATAGAATCGTGCCATGTGTAGCTGTCGCAAGCGGTATCAACCAGTATGATGCTGTCACTGTTATGGATGGTGAGATTCAGCAACAGGATACTGTCGCACCCTGCCATCTGTGATAGCGTGTCAGTATAGATGCCAGATGAGGTTAACAGTGTGTCGCGCCAGGTATATCTGTCGCACGCTGTGACCGCTGTGCTGTCCTTAACCGTGATACAGTTGGCGTGTACCCAATGCGCCTCACGTCCTCCTGCACCGAAGTGTCCGTCGGCATTGCGGATGCTGTCGGCCATCACCTTCAGTACATAGAGGCCAAACGCATTGGTCTTACTTGCGATATGAACGGAATAGGTAGTGTCGTCCACACGGCTGACAGTGACAGTGCTGTCCATCAGCTCCACCCCATTGTTGCATTTCAGCGACATGTCGGCGTATGTGAATGTGGTGTCGATGATGGGCTGGTTAAACCGTACTCTAAAAGTATCAAGAGCATAGTCGATAGCACGGACGGGGATGTCGAGTATCTTCTTCACTTTCAGCATATCCTCTTTCAGTCGGAAGGTGACATTGTAAGATGTCGGCCTTACTTCCGAGAGGGTATCCACAATGTGCAGACGGTTGTTGTATTCGGGGTCGAGGCCAGCCACCAGATCGACAAAGGTCAACCAGATGTTGTCGAGCGGTATGCTGACGCTGTCGTCGCGGATGCACGTCACGATGTCGTACTTCCCTTCTCCTGGGTCATCCGTCGAGGCATACTGCCAGCCAATTGTATCGGGGTAGACCGTGAGTCGAACCACAGTGTCAACCAATCTTGTCACCTCGATGCTACTGTCTGGCAGAACCACAGTGTCCATAGTCTCCACATAGTGGTTGAACAAGGCGGTGTCCGCCCCAACGACTCTTGCACTACGTCCCGAAGAGAAGTAAATGGTGTCGGGTCTGTTAAGACCGCCGTCGTTTGTAAGGAAGTCATGGATTGTGTCAGAGCCGGGTCTGTATTCCATCACTGTCTTTACGAGGCTGTGGGCACGTGCCGAAACCAGGCTCATGTCCCTGTCGTCTATCGAACTGTTATGAATCACGTTGACCTCGTCAACCGTGATAGTACCCAGCAGCGAACTCTTGAGCAGGTATTCCATGGTGTGCGTCTCGGAGGAAGCGACGGTGCCAAGGGCAATATCGCTCAGGGGTTGCGAGTTCTCCGAGCCGTCCAACATGGTGCCGAGCATGGTGAAGTCGACCACCAAACCTTGTTGGTTCTCCACAATCTTTGGCGACAGGGAAGAGACACGCACGTTCTTGGCGGTGCCAACACCGTCGTTGAGCAAGCGTAGGCCGATTGTGGCGGGTACGCTGGGCTCGATGACCGGTGTGGTCAGCGGGTCGTCGGCAATAATGTCGTGCGGCACAAAGTAGTCGAGTTGCAGATGAGGCGAAGGATGCACTGTCAGCCGTGTGGGCACCAGTGCGTCAGCCATGGTGGCATGGGTGAAGGGGTCGATATACTCTATCGTACCGCCGAAGAGGTAGGGCACTTCGCTTGTCGGGGCGGCCGACATAAGCGGCACAAAGCGCACTGTGGCTATACCCGTGCTGTGGGCTGCAAGGGTCCCCGCCTCGCTGATGCCTTCGTAGCCGATGACTCTGATGTCGAACTTGTCGGAGCAGTCGTTGCCCAGCGTGTCGCTCACTGTAAAGCTCAGCGAGAGGTCTTGCAGGGCGTTCGAGTCGTGAGGGTTGTTGATAATCAGCTGCCCTTCAAAAGCCTCGCGGGTCATGGCAACCTCTTGTCTGAATTGTAGCGACACTCCCGCACACACCGAGGTCTTCTGCGGGTAGTGTATCAGCGAGTCAATCGTGGCGGCAAACATCTCCTCTATCGACCAGTAGTCCTCCCTCATGGCCGTCAGTTCCATCCTCACCAGTTCGCCAGTCGTGTTAGTGTCTAAGTAGAAATAGTCTATCGACAACCCTTCTGGCACTTCTGACGGGAACATCCATCCCCTCTTAATATAGGTGACTGTTCTGTTCCAGCGGTCCACATAATGTTCCAGTGTGGAGGTATCGATTGTGATGATAGTAGTGTCGTAGCATCGCCGTATCTGTTGTAGCGTGGCGCTGTCTGTTGAGACCAGATAGCCGACAATAGACTGCAGCACTTCGGGATGAGCAATGAAGACTGCCTGCGTGTCGTTGACAATACGGTAGCGGATAGACTGTAGTGTATCCTGATACCGCTTGGAAAGCCTCAGGTTCAGCTCGTAGACGTTGGTGTCGACGCTGATGTTATGGCAATATCCCCAAGGTATCTCAACCGAAGCCCCGTTTCTGCAATAGTCAATCACATCCATGGCATCCAGCACACAGCTGCCTATGGCTCCGGCGTAGGGGTTCACAATGCCGATGAGGGCAACCAGTCCCTGAAGGGCGGCAGAGTTGTACTCCTGTTCCAATACCGCACTGCTAATGCCTCCCACAGCGGTGGCATTGGAGAAGAGGTCTACCCCTTCGGTCAGACGTGAATAGTAGGCTGCCTGGTTCAGGCTGCGGGCGGCGCTCTGCAATGTGCCTTCGCCCAACCGCTGGCCGGCTTGCGACATGGCAACCACGTTGCCGCTGCGCACAGCATTTTGCCATGCTAAGTTAAGGCTTAGGTAATTGCCGGCATCGATGCTTGCGGCACGTGCCAACTGCTGTGTCCCACGGATGCGGTTGCCCCATCCCGCCGTGCCTACTGCCAACGCAACATTGCCCAAGCAGTCAGCGGCACCCATGGAGGCTTTGAACCAGCAGGGCATGCAATCCCAGTCGGGTGTGAACAGCGGCGGTATTTGCGGCCAGTGAATTGTCGAACCGCCAGGCCCGCCTGTTCCTCCGGGGCCAGTCGCAGTGCTCGTCGAATCTCTTGGACCGCCAGGGCCGTCCATAAAGGTGCCGCCAGTCAGGTCGCCGACACCGCCAACCATGGCCAAGGCGCTGTCCTTGGGCAGGTCGCAATCCATCTTCTCAAGCGTGGCACCGGCATAGACCCATTTGCCGCCCGCACTGCACTTCCAATGTGCCATCAGGCGGAAGGGGAAGATTTCGCAGCTGCCATACAGCGGCTCAATCTCATCCGTTATGACGAATAGCGTGTCGTGCAGGGTCGTGTCGTAATAGACTATGCGGTCAACGATGGAGTCCACCACGGTGTCCACAACCCTGTGCGGTATGGTCACCATCATGGTGTCGTACACCATCACGGTGTCGAAGATGGTGTCTTGCACCCAATGGTTCACCGGCACATAGATTATTGTGTCTACATAGCGGGTGACAGTCACCGTGTGTGTGTCGACGGTGTAGATAGTGTCTATTATTACGTCGCGGGTGTGTATGATGGTCTCTATGGTGTCGTATATCACCTTGTTGCGAACCGAGCAGGGGATTGTCACGCTCGTCAGTGCATGAAGTGTGTCAATCCTGTCGAACAACGGCACAAACTCATACACATTGGATGTGGGCACCGTCAGCGTGGCATCATATGCATCTACCAGTCCGTGGTTGGTCACCACAATGTTGAAGGTGCTGAATTCCCCGTCGCTCCTTACGGTAAACTCTGGCAGGCTCAGCACCACCACCGGCTTGGGCACGTTGGTCTTGTAGGTCGTGTTCAGGGTTACACCCCAGCTGTCTTCCACGTCTTTGGGATAAACAACCCACGAGTACGAAACTGCCTGATATTCCAGTTCCACCAACTCAAGGTTCACCCGTCCGGCAGTAACCTGGATGATGCGGGCCACGCTGTTGTTGTCTGTCGCGCTCACATACAGGCGGTAGTAGCCTTCGGGCAGCGAGTCTATGGTCACCTCGCCCGTGCTGTCGGTCACCACGTCGGCATAGGTCTGCTGGTTGTAGTAGCCCACCACTCTCACCTGTGCGCCGCTCACATAGGTGCCGTAGGCGTAAGTGTACTCGTTCGCCACCATCACTCTCAGGCTGCCCTTGGCGTTCGACACTACGTCTATAACAAATGGCACCTGCTGTGGCAGCGCATTGTCGGCGGTGACCAGTATGCTGCCCGTCACGGGGGCCAGCGGTGTCCCTAAGGGGAACATCACCAAGAGCGGCACAAACAGCGAGTCGTGCGGGGCTATGGTGTAGCTGCTGTCGAGGTTCAACACCCTCATCCCGGCAAAGCCCGCAGGGGTCTGTAGGCTCACGTTGCTGAATGTGCTGTCGGTGTTGTTATACAGTGCCACGTCCACCACTTTCTGTGTGCCGGGCACTATGGCGCAGTTTATCGTGTCAAACGCTATCTGCAGGTCCGACACATGTCGGTGGCAGTAGTAGCGCGTCTCCATCTTGCCCAACGGGCCTTCGAGGCATGAAGCCGTAAAGCGCGCACGCTCATACTGGCTGCCATCCGTCACGATGTTCCCCACCAGGGTGAAACGTAGGTCTCCGCTCCCAAAGGGTGGCAGGGTCAGGGTGTCAAATGTGATGCTCATGCCTGCAGGAAGCGAGTCAACGGCCACGGCAATATGGTGCAGCGTCACGTTGCAGCGGTTGCGCACCGCCAGCACTCCGGCCAGAGTGTCGTGCTCTGTCACCTCCCATGTGGGCAGATAGGTCGCCAGGCTGATGCCGGGTATGTTGAACTCGGCCATCGTCCGGCGGCTGGGGCTGCCGTGGAGGCAGGCCCCCACTTCGTAGTAGCCGCACTCGGAGGGTACGGGGGTGTAGGTGGCCCCGAAGTGGCCCGCGGCATCGGTGGTGTCGGTGTAGAGATAGGTCTGACCCATAATCTTCACGTACACGTCCACCGCCACATTGACCTGTGCCTCCTGGGCGGCATTCTCTAACGTGCCGCTGATGGTCACGGGGATGTTGGCGGGCAGGATGCTGTCGGCCACGCTCACGGTGAACAGGTAGTAGTTGGCCATCAGGCCGCTGAGTGCCACCGTGTCGCGTGTCGTGCCGCCCGTCACCGTCAGGTAGGCCTCGAACCCACGCTGCATGGCAGTGGGGGAGAAGGCTACCGTCACCGATCCACCGAAGCGGTCAAGGGTCTGGGTGGAGAGGGCAAACATGGCGGAGTCGGTGCCGCGCACCGCCAGCCGTATCGAGTCGGTCAGGTCTCTGCCGCTGATGGTCAGGCTCTGGTGGGCGGTGGTGTTATGCTCCACCTCGCCGAAGGCCAGGGCATGGCTGCTCAACGTCATCGACGGCTCTTTGTAGATGAGGAAATGCTGAGTGGTCCCGGCGGTGGTGTCGCAGGGGTTGTAGGCCTCCACCTTCCAGTTGTACGTCTGGCGGTTCTGGTAGAGGGGTATGGGCTGGTAGGTGTTGGCCGTCATGTAGGTGGGGTTGGCGGGCATCGCCTGTCCCGTTGTCCACAGGTAGAGGTGGTAGCCCGTGGCCCCAGCCACCTCGTTCCAGCGCAGCACCACGTCGCCGCGTGTGATGACGCTGTCTGTTGCGGGTACGAGGCCCGTCACCGTGGCAAGGTTGTTGGGCAGGACGGTGAGGTCAAGCCCACGTATCAGCGAGTCGAAGCCGCGGGCGGTGCGCAGGGTGTCGCGCAGCACGAGCAGTCCTGCCGTCGCCGTCTGGGTGGAGGTGACGGTGAAGTGTGTGTTGCTGTATGGCTCGCCTTGGCACACTGTGGCGCGGGCTATCTGGTTGCGCACAGGCTCTATGCGCAGCACCAGCACCTTCACGCTGTCGCAGCCGTAGACGCTCTGCAAACGCTGCTCATACACCCCCGCCGTGCGGTAGGCTTGGCCGCCGAACACGACGCTGTCGCCCTCGTATATTGCCACCTCGTCGTGGGTGTGGTACTCGGGACGGACAACCAGGTGCAGGGTGTCGATGCCCGGACAGGGCGAATCGTCGTAGACATGTGTCTGTGTGTAGGCACCCGACTCGGTGTAAGTGCGCTCATGCCAACGGTAGCGGCCGCAAGCCGTGTCGTACTCGGTCAAGTCTGGATGGGTGCTGTGGTTCACCGTCAGGTGCAGTGTCACCGTACTGTCGCAGCCCGCCGTGGTTTGGGTGTGGTGGGTGGCGGTGTCCGTGCTCTCGGTCAGCGTGCGGCCGTGCCAGTCATAGCTGCGGCATGCCGTCACCGTTTGCACCGTGCTGATGCTTTGGTGCATCGTCAGGTTCAACTCATAGATGCTGTCGCATTGCACGGCGTAGCCCAATGCCGTAGGCACCGTGTCGCGGTAGGTACCGCTCTCCGTATAGAGCTGTCCGCGCCAATGGTATTGGTCGCAAGCGTTCACGTAGTAGGGCGTCAGTGTGCGGCACACGGTGGTCCACTCGCCGCGCACCCAGCCCGTGTCGCTGGTGTCGCAGTTGGTCTTGATGGCATAATAGCAGGTGATGCCCGCGTGCATGCCGGTGAACCAGTAGGTGGTGTCGGTCAGCACCACCATGTGGTGGCTGCTGTCGGGGGCGGTGAAGGGCAGGGTGTCCCACACCAGGGTGTAGCTCTCCGGGCGGTTATAGTCCCAGTGCAGCCGTGCTCCCGTGTCGGTCACGTTGTCAGCCGTCACAAACAGCGGCGGCAGACAGCAGGTGGAGTCCATCATGATAAACTGCTTCGTGACGAAGGGGGTGGTACTGTTCTGATTGTCAGTGCCCATAAAATGTATCGTTCCCCAGTCGCCGCAGTTCATCTCTGGAGGGGTAATCACATGGTGTCCTTCTAACGGAGTAACGCGATGAACAGTTGTTTCCCCGTCGAACCAATATGCCAAGTCGGTATAGCCAGTCGAGGCTTGCTCGAATGGAAGATAGAACATCACACTCTCCAGTCGCATGGTGTTGCCACTGCCCAATGTCATATACATGGTGTGGAATCCCTCGCGCAGACTGTCAGTATTAAACCTAAGATGCCCGTTGCCAAGAGTGCCTGAGTAGTGGTGTGCATAGTCTTGGTCGAACCAGTAGCTGAATTCTGTCGTGAGGCTGTCGCCCTGTAGGTCGTTGGGTGGCAGATAGAACATGAAGCTCTCCAACCGCATGGTGGTGCCGCTGCCCAGTGTCATATACAGGGTATGGAAGCCTTCGCGTAGGCTGTCCACTTCAAACAGCAGGTGCCCGTTGCCGAGGGTTCCGTCGTAATGGTGGCTGTAGTCTTGGTCGTACCAATAGGAGTAGGCCAACGTCACACTGTCGCCCACCATCGACACTGGCGGAAGATAGAACATGATATTCTCCAGCCGTCGGGTTGAGTCGTCGCCGATGCTTAGATAGAGTGTGTGGAATCCCTCTTCGAGGCTGTCCACGTCAAATAGCAGATGCCCGTTGCCGAGAGTGCCAGTGTAATGGTACGAATAGTTCTGGTCGTACCAATAGGTATAGGTCATACTGTCAGCAGACAGCTTCTGTGGCGAATAGTGTAGTTGCGTGCTTTTGAGCCGTAAGGGGAAGTCCTGAGCATGGGAGCCGGTTCGATTGTTAGGCCAGTACCAATTCCATGTCCCAGACTGCGCCTGTAGTGACAGCCCCAGCAAACATCCCGCCACGATAAGTAGCAATCGTTTCATAGTGGCAGTGGTTTGAAGTTACTATTCGTTGTCGCTGCCACTATTGGTGTTGCTGCTGTCAGACTCCTCATCATTCAAAATCTCCACGTCCACCTCCAGCAGACCGGCAGCATTGGTGCGGCGGGCGGCATTGATATGGCCTATCAGGGGGTTGCTGACAGAGGGGTCCCATGGAAACTGGCCGCCATAGATGCCCACCTGTGTGCTGTCATTGCCCAAGATGGTAGTGGCGATATTTTCGTTCAATGCCATTGACATGCCGTCAGTGTAGGTGCCACGGAAAGTGGTGAACACCGTGCTGAACGGATTTGTATCGGTGATTGCGGAGGGTATATTGTGCAGGTTGTGTGTGCTGACATTAGTCATGTCGAAGAATCTATATGCGTAATGGCCATTGGAGGTATTATAATTAATTCCTATAGTGTTGAATGATGTGTATCCATTTTGAGTCAAATTCAAACCATTATAATATACTATACTATTTGTAATGGATTTGTGATTTATTTTTGAGGGATCATTATCTTGTCTTGCCACGCAGTTGACAAAGGCATCGGGAGAATAATGGTTGCCTTGGTTGGCAATGATGCTATTTAAGAAAGAGGTAAACTGGGCATCCCAACCAGTAGCACCATTCGAATTAGAGTTATTCCAGTGGTACAGGATGCAGTTGACAAAAGTGGCATATCGAATCACTGAACTTACTGATGCAGAAGTGAAAGTATGTAGAGTGCGGAATGTATTGAACCTGCACTTAATAAATTGTGGGCGATAGGCATTTGTGCAGGTTATTGTATTGTCGTGCCATATTCCGGTGATGCAGAGGCTATTGACCGTGTCGCTAACATTGATGGAGAAATCGTTCTGCAGCACGGTGGCGTTAGTTCCCGCCCTCTCGTCGCGGAACATCCCCGCTCCGCGGATGGTGACAGCCTTGGTGATGTTCACTGCGTAAAAGCTTCCTTGCGACAGGGTGATGACATCGCCACCCACGGCGGCGGCATGTGCCTGTTGTAGGGCGTTGTTCCCGTAATACACCCGTATCGAGTCGTTATGTGTCAAAGTGGCAAAAGGCAGTTGCGCAAAGCCCAGTGTGGCGATGCAGAGTGCAGAGAAAAGAAGTAGTGCTTTCTTCATGTTGTTAAGTGCGCCTGTTATTAAGCATTGGCCCGTCGCTTTTTGAGAATACTGTTATTGTTGATTTTGTTTTGATGTTCACAAACTTACCCCCCAAGGGCTACCATTGTTCACATTGCAAATATACGCAAAAAGATTGAATTGATGTGCTGTCGCATGGATAATTAACAGTAGGGTTCCGGTATTCACGTCTTTTTTCGCCTGTCGTTTCTTTTATTCTCATTCCTTTCTCGATGCTCAATATGGGTCCCGTCGCTCTTCCTTCGCTCCTTCTCCCTCAGTTCTCTAATTGTTCTCTAATTGTTCTTCCTCCACAGAAGGAGAAATGGGGGTTGAACGATGGGTGAAAGGTGGGAGAACGAGCGAACCAAGAGCAGTGCGAGAAGGACTTTCCGGTTAATAAGGGGTCTTCTAAAGTATGACGGATTTCTTCTTACCATATATCATATCAGGTGACTTCTATAGATTGCCTCGAAGACGGCAAACTCTCAATAACCCCGCACTAATAGTGTGGGGTACAACAAGCAAATACACTCAGCGCGTCGGAGACACGCGCTCTCAAAATAATGGATAAAATAGAACAAACTATCATTGTGGCGACCATTTGAGGCTGTTGAGAAAGCAGTCTAATACCAGACACGGGCCAAATCTTTTTTTGCCCGGGGGGCAATAAAGAGACTGGAAGTGCGTTTCCTATCATTGTAATGACTAACAAGCGCAAGATAATAAATGACCCGGTCTACGACGGGTTTCTGACCATAGAGGATGAGATTATCTTCGATGTGCTGTCGCATCCCTATTTCCAGCGGCAGCGCCGTATCAAGCAGTTGGGCTTCACCAGCCTGGTGTACCCGGGAGCCATGCACACGCGCTTCAGCCATATGCTGGGTGCGCTGAACCTGATGAACCGCGCCCTTGAGGTGCTGAGGGTGAAAGGGGTGGAGACCACCCCCAAGGAGGAGCTGGGAGCCCGGTTGGCAATCCTGTTGCACGATGTGGGGCATGGCCCCTTCTCCCATACTTCAGAGCGGCTGTTGGCTGACCTGCACCATGAGGATTGCTCGCGCCTTTTTATGGAGCGTCTGAACGAGGTGTTCGATGGCGCCCTCTCGGTGGCCATCGAGGTGTTTAAGGGTACCTATCCCAAGAAATATCTCCACCAGCTGGTGAGCAGCCAGCTGGATATGGACCGATTAGACTACCTGGGACGCGACAGTTTCTTTACTGGAGTGAGTGAGGGGGTTGTGGGCACTGACCGCATCATCAATATGCTGAATGTGAAAAACGACGAGCTGGTGGTGGACGAGAAGGGCATCTATTCGGTGGAGAAGTTCATCATTTCAAGAAGGCTGATGTACTGGCAGGTGTACCTGCACAAGACTGTGGTTGCAGCGGACAATCTGCTGTCCGGCATTCTCCGCAGGGCACGCGAGCTGGCCTCGCAGGGCTCATCCCTTGGCATTGAGGGGCTGCCGCTCTACGACTTCCTTTCCCACCACTATGTGTTGCAGGATTTTGAGCAAAATCCTGAACTCCTGGACCGCTTCGCCTTGATTGACGACAGTGATATCGATATGGCAGTGAAGGGATGGATGAACCATAGTGACAAATTGTTGCGCATGCTGTCGGAGCATCTGGTGAACCGGCATCTCAGCGCCATCCGGGTGTCGGACCGTCCCTTTGAGCCAGAGGTGGTGGAGACCTTCCGCACACAGACCCAACTCCTTTTCGACCTTGAGCCGCGCGAGAGCGAGTTCTTTGTCAACACGGGCATTCTGAGCAACCACGCCTACGACTATAACGACCAGGAAATCCGCGTTCTGTTTAAGGATGGAACGTGCCGCGACATCGGTGAGGCGTCCGACCAACTCGACCGTCATTTCCTCGAAAAACAGGTGACAAAATATTATATTTATTTCCCCAAAGAATTATTGTTGAGAACGAGGGAATGTGTGAAGGCGTGAATGTGTTAGTCCTTGGCGCATCTAAAACTCACGAATTAACGAATTGACGAATTAACGAATTATCGAATATGAATGTACATTTTATAGCCATCGGTGGCAGCGCGATGCACAATCTGGCCATCGCCCTGCATCTGAAAGGGTACCACGTGACGGGTTCCGACGACGAGATTTTCGACCCTGCCAAGAGTCGTCTGCAACGTTATGGCTTGTTGCCAGACAGTTACGGCTGGCATCCCGAGCGTATCACCTCCGACCTCGATGCCATTGTGCTGGGGATGCATGCCCGCAAGGACAACCCCGAGCTGCTGCGTTCGCAAGAGCTTGGTATCAAGATTTATAGCTATCCTGAATACCTCTACGAGCAGTCGAGGGAGAAGACCCGTGTGGTGATTGGCGGCAGCCATGGCAAGACTACCACCACCGCCATGATACTGCATGTGCTGCAACACTGCGGCGTGGAGGCCGACTATATGGTAGGTGCTCAGCTTGAAGGCTTTGAGGTGATGGTGCGCCTCAGCGAGACCGCCAAGGTGATGGTGCTGGAGGGCGACGAGTACCTGACTTCGCCCATCGACCGCCGTCCCAAGTTCCACCTGTACCGACCTCATGTGGCCATCATCACAGGCATTGAGTGGGACCATATCAATGTCTTCCCGACATTCGAGATATACAAAGACCAGTTTGCCCAGTTCATAAACCTCATAGAACCAGGTGGTAGGCTGATTTATTGTAATAATGACCCCGAAGTGCGTGACGTGGCGCTGAAAAACCAGCGCGAGGATATCACAAAACAGCCCTATGATGTGCCGGATCATAAGGTCGAAAATGGTGTAACGTGTTTGTTACCAGATGCTTTTGCACCTGTTCCGTTGAAGGTATTCGGCAGACATAATCTGCTTAATCTTACAGCTGCAAGATATGCGTGTAACGCTCTTGGAATCAGCGATGAAAGGTTCTATGAAGCGATTCAGAGTTTCGCCGGAGCCAGCAAGCGGTTAGAGCTGGTGAAGAAGACGGAGAGTTGTGCGGTGTATAAGGATTTTGCCCATGCCCCATCGAAACTCCGTGCAACCATCTCAGCCATGCGGGAGCAGTATCCCAACCGCCTATTGGTGGCGTGCATGGAGCTGCACACTTTCAGCAGCCTTACGGCTGAATTTCTGAAGCAATATGCTGGTACCATGGATAATGCGGATGTTCCCTTTGTCTACTACAGCCAGCATGCGCTGCAACTGAAGAAACTGCCCAACCTTGACCCCGAACAGGTGAAGGCCTCCTTTGCCAACGACAAGGTGCGGGTGTTTACCGATTCCAAACAAATGGTGGATGCAGTCATTCAAACATTCAAGCAATCAAGCAGTCAGGCAATGAATCTGCTTATGATGTCCAGCGGCAACTTCGACGGCATCGATTTTAAGCAGCTGGCCGATGAGTTGATTGATTGAGAAATAGTATGTTTACAAATCATTTCACCTTTCACTTTTTACTTTAATGATATGACCAAATTTCAAATAGGGGACAAGGTTAAGTTCCTCAACAGTATCGGTGGCGGAGTGGTCACCAAAATCACCAACGATTTCATCTTTGTGCGTGACGACACGGGTTTCGACATGCCCATGCCGCCAAATGAGCTTATTCGCATGGCCGACCAGAAGGGCGTGGCGAAGGTGTTCAATCAGGATGTGCCGGGTGAACTCTCTACGGCCGAGGAGGCAAAACAGGCTGTTGAGACTGAATCGAAGGCCGCTGCCAAGGAAGCGGAGCTGAACCGCAAGCTGAAAGAGAAGTTCACAGGCTCGGCGGATGATGATGACATTGACAAGTTGCGCGAGGAGAATGTGCGCCTACGGTCGCAGGTGGCAAGTCTGCAAGACCAGGTGAAAAAGTTGAAGGCACGGTTGGAACTGGTGCAGTCGCACAATGCACAGAAGCTGAATGAGAATGTGCTGCTGCAGTATATGACCCGTCCGGGCGAGGCCGAGGTGGATCTCCACATCGAGGCTTTGACCGACCATCCCGAACGGCTCAGCGACATTGAGAAGCACGAGTTGCAGAAGCGTTTCTTCCGCACCTGCCTCAACCACGCGCTCCTCAACGGCTTCAAGAAGGTGGTGTTCATCCACGGCGTGGGCCGCGGGGTGCTAAAGACCGAGATACACAACGAGCTTGATATGTATGACAATGTGCAGTACGTCGATGCACCCATGTCGCTCTACGGTGCCGGTGCCACCGAAGTGTATATCAAGGCGAAAGGTAAGAACTGACCTTTTTTCTGACGAAACAATAATAACACTTGTAGTGCGTTACTAAGATAAAGCGATTAACCATGAATGAACAAGACAAAAAAGACCTGTTATCTCCGTCGGTTTGTGAGCCAGAGGCTGTGTACGCGAGACAATCGGCTGTGCATCAAGCCCCGTTGGCTATGACAACAGGAGTGTCGCAGGAGGACCACATGACTGTGGACGAGTTTTGCAACATGTTGCACCAGTACGTTGACGAATATTATGACAATATACAGGGTTGAGATAGGCAAGACCGTCCTGGAGGATGTAGAAGAACTGAAAGGCTTTCTGCGTTATGTCATGTCGCGTGAGGGCGCTCACCGTTATATTGAGGCGATGTATGGCGAGATGATGTCGCTCTCAGTGTATGCGGATTGTTTTGCCGTAAGCCGTTCGCAGACGATTCGTGCTATTCATCCTCAAGCCCGTCGCATGGTCTCTCACAACCGCAAATTCGTGTATGTGTTCCACATTGAAAGAGATGTCGTTGTGATTGATCGCATCCTCAAATCCAAGATGATAACCCAGTAATAATCAATGATAAGAAAAGCAATCCGATTATTCTGATTGTTCCGAACACTCCGAATAATCTGAACCCTCCGAAAAAGAAAAACCCCATGAGCAGACAAATACAAATCGGCGACCTCACATTAGGCGGAGGTGCCCCCATCCGAGTCCAGTCCATGACCAACACCGACACTATGGACACCCAAGCCACTGTTGAACAGACTCTGCGCCTTGTAGAGGCAGGCTGTGAACTGGTGCGTATCACCGCTCCCGATGTCAAGGCGGCGGAGAACCTTTATAACATCAAGAACGAGCTGGCTCGTCGCGGCTGCACTGTCCCGCTTGTGGCGGACATTCATTTCAACCCCCTTGCTGCCGAGACAGCTGCCACCATCGTCGAAAAGGTGCGCGTGAATCCCGGCAACTACACCGACCGCAATACCGGCAAGACCCACTTCACTGAACAGGAATACGCCGACGAGCTGAAGCGGATAGGGGAGAAGATGTCGCGCCTCATTGAGATATGCAAGCAGCACCACACCGCCATGCGCATTGGCACCAACCACGGTTCGCTCAGCGAACGCATTATGAGCCGTTACGGCAACACCCCCGAGGGCATGGCGCAGTCCGCCATCGAGTTTGCCCAGGTGTGCCGCGAGCAGGACTACCACCAACTGGTCTTCTCCATGAAAGCCAGCAATGTGCAGGTGATGGTGCAGAGCACACGCCTCTTTGTCGAGAAGATGCACGCCCTCGGTATGGACTATCCCATCCATCTTGGCGTCACCGAAGCGGGCGATGCGATGGAAGCGCGTTACAAGAGTGCCGCCGGCATCGGTGCACTGCTTATCGACGGCATCGGCGACACCATCCGTGTCTCCCTCACCGAAGACCCCGTCGAGGAGATTCCCGTGGCCTACGGCATCCTTCAGGCCGTTGGGGCACGTATCAGCAAGTGTGAATACATCGCCTGCCCCTCCTGCGGCCGCACGCAGTACGACATCCAGCAGGCTCTACAGCAGATAAAGGCGCGCACTCAGCACCTCAAGGGCGTCAAGATTGGCGTGATGGGCTGCATCGTCAACGGCCCCGGCGAGATGGCCGACGCGCACTACGGCTATGTAGGCCAAGGCGCGGGCAAGATAACCCTCTACAAAGGCAAACAGGTGATGAAACGCGACATCCCCCAAGCCGACGCCGTGGAAGAACTTATCAACCTTATCAAGGAGAATGGTGATTGGGTGGAGCCTTGATTCTTGAAGGGGTTAATGTGTTAATGAGTATTTCGATTAACGAATTGGCACACTCATTCATTGCTTTTCTGTCATGTATTTCCAGTAGCGGCGGGGCATGTCGCTCAGTTGTTTGCGGGGGTTGATGCGCTCGCGGATGCAGATGGCTTTGAAGTAGGTGCGCCAAAGGTCTTGAAACAAGTGGTCGTCGTTGCTGAGCACATCGTCGTTTAGCTTGCCGTCGGAAAGGCTGAAAGGTACCTCGGATTCGTTTTCGAAGGTGATGCGGACGGGGTGCCCAGAGCCTTCGTAATAATAGCCGTAATGGCGGTGGGCATCGTATATCATCCACGGTTGGTCGCGGAAACGGTCGGCAAAATGGTCAATGATAAGCGGCAGCACGTTGTGGTCGGGGGAGACAACGGCAAGATAGGTGCCGTCCTTGGCTTTCTGGAAACGGACGAATTGTTTCATGCGCAGCTGCTCGTGTAGCACCTTGCGGGCGATGTTGGTAACCGAAAGCACGTCGGGGTCGGCAAAATTGCGCTCGATACTTGGCTTTTCAGCGGGTTGTTGGAAGGTCTTGAAGATGTACATGAAGAGCGGATTGTTGAGTTCTTGCATCTCCGACAGCCAGCTGACGGTGATGAGCCTTAATGCCTCTCTGCTTAATCGTTTCTCCAATCCTGTCCACACGCGCTGGGCTCTTGTCTCGTCGGTAACTACTTCGTGCATTCTTTCGCAAAACAAAGGCAGGGCATCACCTGTTGTTAGCAATGCCTCTGGCTGTTCGTGCCGTTCAAAAGCATCGAACACAGCTGTCAGCAGCCCATCCATTGTCCCGTCGAAAGTGTAAACCATTGAATGCTTGAATGCGTTAATGTGTTAGTCGTTATACATTAACTGCCGTTCTTGTTCAGTCATCGAAGTTTAAGGTCAGCTGTTTCTCCTGCTCGGCCAATCTTTGCTGGCGTGGCGATATGAGTAGTGGCCGCAACCGTTCTGGACTCAGCTCGTTGATGCCGCGCAGGGGTTGCAGGGTTGAGGCGGTGAGTTCGTGGCAGGTGATAAAATACTTGGCTTTCTTCATCACCACGCCCATCTTCTTCAAGTGCTCGGAGGTGAGGCGACAGGAACGGCGGGCATTGATGATGAGCCATGCTGACTTGGTGCCTAATCCTGGCACGCGCAGTAGCCATTCATAGTCGGCGGTGTTGATGTCAATAGGGAAAGCCTCCGGATGGCGTAGTGCCCATGCCAGTTTGGGATCCAGTTCAAGGTCGAGATTGGGGTGCAGGTCGTCTACAATCTCCTCCACCTTGAAGTGGTAGAACCGTAGTAGCCAGTCGGCTTGGTAGAGCCTGTTTTCCCTTACCAAGGGCGGTTGTTTTAGCACAGGCAGACGTGAGTCGTAGGTGTTCACGCTGATATAGCCCGAATAGTATACACGCCGAATGGTGGGCTGACCGTAAAGTGCGGACGACATAGTCAGTATGTCGCGGTCGCTGTCTTGGGTGGCACCCACAATCATCTGGGTCGATTGCCCTGCTGGCACAAAGCGTGGCGCATGGCGGTATCGACGGCGATCCTCCTTGTTCTCCAGCACGCCTTGTTGTATCAGTTTCATCGGCTGGAATACGCTCTGGTGATCCTTCTCGGGAGCCAGCAGTTTGAGCGACTCCTCACGGGGAATCTCGATGTTCACGCTCATACGGTCGGCATAGAGTCCTGCTTCGTTCAGCAGCTCCCGTGAGGCTCCGGGGATGCTCTTCAGGTGGATGTATCCGTTGAAGCCGTGTACCGTGCGCAAATCGCGAACAATGGCTACGAGGCGTTCCATTGTGTAATCGGGGTTGCGTACCACACCGCTCGAAAGGAACAAACCCTCGATATAGTTGCGACGGTAGAACTCCATGGTAATACTTACCAGCTCCGACACTGACAATGTGGCACGCTTGATGTCGTTCGAGCGGCGGTTGACGCAATAGGCACAGTCGTACATGCAGTAGTTAGTCAGCATCACCTTCAGTAGCGAGATACAGCGACCGTCGTCGGCAAACGAATGGCAGATGCCAACCCCTCCCACAGTGTTGCCTACCATGCCCTGCTTGCCTCGCCTCACTGTGCCGCTTGACGAGCACGACACATCGTACTTCGCCGATTCGGCAAGTATGCGTAACCGTTCCAGAGTACTATCCGTCAACATGACCATGTTTTTTTTATGTCAGCCCGGACACCGGGTAAAAGTTTAATGCTTATATGCTTATCCACATTAAAGTGCTTTGGCATACCAGTGTATCCAACTGCAAAGATACGAAAAAAAGAGTGAATGGAGACTTTTGAATTCGCTAATTTTTCAATTTGTCAATCCGTGAATCGGACTAACAAATTAGGAGACTTCTATAAACCTGAATCGGTCGTTAGAAAACAAGTATTGATTGGAATGACGATCCCAATAGCCCGTAAACGATAGCTACGTAGGAGATTCCACTACAAATTTTATCCAAAACCCAATATGTCAAACAACTCTCTGAAACAGAACTTCCCAACGCCCTACTCTTGACCATTGTTCCGTCTGCAAAGATAAACAATGTTGCTTCTAATAAAACATCTTCATATCCGTAACACATACAAGTTTCCTCATTTATCCCACAGAATCCCATATCATCCTTTTCCATCCTCACACACACCATCCCATTAACCCAAATCGTTCATCAGGAAAGTAGCAATCCTTTTTTAATCGAAAAATCACCTCGTAGAGGTGAGATATGAATAACACCGTACAAGCCGTAGGCACAGTGCGGTGATTCTATAGAGTATCGGAATGCGTCCCTATCGAGTTGCGACACAAAAACAAATAAATAGAACCCTCCATTAGCCTGTTTACTCATTAGCACACTCGGGAATGATGGTTTCGCTGAATGGATTTGCTTGGTGTCTCCTCCAGTTCTCTGTGGCGAGTTCCTTCGAAGCGTTGGCGTAGCAGTATTCGCACTGGTGCGGACAGGTGTTATACTGCCCGATGTCCTTGCTCACCATGCAGCCGCAGGCCGCCCGCTGCCCCTTGTCGGGCATCTTCTTCTTTTGTATGGCCGCAGTGCCGTCGTCTAACAGGATGGCACCCGCTGGCAGCTCTACAGACCCGAATATGTCTCGTTCTATGGGAATTATGGTCACACCGAGGTAATCCATCAACGCCTTGTCCCTGTGGGCAAGACGGATAATCAAATCGTGGTCGATGCAGCTGTTGTGTACCACACTTGGCAAGTCAATCTTCTCCCCACAAGTGGCTAAGGTGAAGCCCCATTTCTTGTTTAATTCTACAAGCCGTTTGGCAAAATCAGCCATGTCCGGCTCATTCCATTCTATATAGTTGATATTCGACTCCCTCAGGTTGTGTTTCACCTTGCGGTAAGTGGCGATGTCGGCAAAGCTGAACACCAGTTTCTCGGTATATCCCTTCAGCTGGTCGCCGATGCGCTCAATCTTGTCAAGCAGCACATCGGTGGTAATGGCAGCCCGGCCACCGGGTTCTGTCAGCACTAACGGGTCAAACCGCCAGATCACACGCTCTTTTCCTAACCTCTCTACAAGTCTTTTGAAAGTATCAATGCGCTCTGCCAATGGTCGCACCTTCTTTTCAAGTCCATCACCCTCATAGTCATTCAGTGTGTATTGGATATAGCATCCTATATTACGTTTATCGAGTTCGTCCAGATGCTCCAGCAGAGGCTTTGGATTCTTCGACCAGAAGACAATAAACCGTGTATCCTGATACGACACATACCCCTTCTTGTTATTGAAAGGATTAATCCAAGCCGAATACCCCTTCCGCAGCCGACAGAAGAACCAGTCGGCATAAAACGCCGGAATATCCGTCGCCCGACTCGCCGACACAATCACGGGGTGCATAGCAGTCTCCACCACGCTCCCGTCGTCAAGGGTGATATGTACTTTTTTAGAACTCATTATTGTTACTTTTAAAATAAAAGGATATGTGGTTATTGCAAGGTATCATCCATCAAATGAGTTATATTTTCATTCTGATATAAAATGTTTGTAAATGTTTTAGGCATATCAGCAAAACCAATTGAGGCGCCCCATAGCATATAGGCATAGCACTTTTGTTTGTATTGTTTTATTCGCATGAATCTCTCAATCTGATTAAAATCCAATGGTTTTATAAAGAATGACATAATAGATTGCAGAATGGGCATGTCGTCGGGAATATTATAATTCTCTATTTTCTGGTTTTTGTATGCCCAATAACTCCTTAATGTGTTCAATAGACATTCTCCTTTTTCAGTTTTAACTATATCATTTTTTTTGAATGATGTTGCAGAGTTCTCAAGTAGTTGCATAACATGATATTCGGACAGGTTTTTGACAGAAGAATTGGCAATAATATCTCTTAGAAGTATATTGAAGTATATTCTTTCTGGGTCATCCTGTTCGCATTTCATCCTAATAGAGTCTTTAGTCATTTCTATATTTGCAAGATTGATAGTGTCATTATTTGTTATGTTTGAAGTGTTCCTAATCAGGTCATTCAGTATGTCACTGATTCTTGTAAAGATTGCCGATAGAATTGAGTCGTATTTGTTAGAATTTAATTTTTCCTCTATTGATCTCAGTTCGTATTGTAGTTGCCCATACTCTTCATTATTTTCTATATCATTAAGAATTTCTTCCAGTTTTTTTTTGCGGATATATTCAAAAGACCCTTTTTTGAAGAATTCTCGTGTTTTCCCTTTTCTCTCCCCATTACTCTTTTCTTCTTCTTTGATTAGTTTCAGCTCTGTTCTTACTTCTTGGATATTGTATAAAACTTCAATCTGATTTAATGAGTTTTCTATATGTCGTTTATCCTTCAAAAGTTGTCTTCTGTAACCAGTTGAGCTATCCTTTGAACGTTCTTTTGTGATTTTGGCTATTTCATCATATTGTGCTTTTATTACGTCAAATGAGTTACTTGGACCTATAACCGCCAGATATTGTGCTTTACAATCCGCTATATCAGTGTACATTGTAGGCTTTTCGTAATACGTTTCATCCATCATTACTTTTGTGTACAAACCGCCAAATGTATTTTTTAGGTCAATAAGTCTGTTTTGCAGAACAATGCTTGTATCATCCTGGGTTGTATACAGCCCTCTTATATAACCAACAAATGCTCCTTTTATTTTATTGTATTTGTCATCATCATGAATAAATACCTCCTTTTCAAAAGAGAGAGACTCTCTTAAGTTGATAATACACTTCAAGTTTTTAGAAGGAATTCTTTTGACATAGAAGTCTGATTGATATTTTTCAAGGCACTTGATTTCAAGTAATATCTTTGATTCGTCTATCAGATTGTCCCTTAATCCTTCATTGTCAAATCTGATATGTATTTTTCCCTTTTTATAGTAGATGGTTTTAGGGTATGTATATGCTGTCTTGCTTCCTTTAATAGGCATGAGACAGGGTGAATCTATTATCTCATCATCAATTACGAGTGAGATATCTCCCCCTAAATCCTTTTTTGAAAGGATTAAATAATTTGTTTTTTCCTTTTCACCACTCAAAAAGCGGCTTAAATTGTTGCCAAATTGTCTTTCTCTGTAAAAGGAAAAAGGAGATATGCTCTCTGTAGAAAAAGACTCTAACAAATTCCACGAACTTATTTCGAGATAGTATGGCATGACTGTGTTATTTATAATTCAACAATATCATTTTTGTCTAACTGATTCAGGAAGAAAGGTTTCTGGCCAGAATATGTAATATGTAATAAATGCGATGCCCGCGTGCAGGCAACATAAAAATTCTGACGATCACATCCTTGAATTTGGTCTGCAAAAGGGACAAAGACATAGTCGAATTCCGACCCCTTGGCTGCATAATAGTCCAAAATACATGGGATTTCATTGTTTGAAAAGTCCAAAGTATTTACAGTTTGATAAGGTACAGTTGGCCTGGTTCGATAAAAGGTTTGCACTTTCTCGATTCCATATTCTGACAATTTCTTAACGACCATCTGTACTTCATATTTGTCTTTAACAAGAATAGCCACATCGTCCAATGCATCAATAAGAATCTTATTTGCAATCCACTTTAATTCTTCATCCGTCGATGCGCAGTGCTTTATTATTGGCTTGGGGAACAATGGATAATCACTATTGCCGCTGTTTTTTAAGTTGTTAGTGGTTAAATCAATTGGGTTTGGGGTAATCTTTTCTGCAATCCTTGCAACAGTTTTAGGAAGGCGATAGTTGTATTTCAGTTCAAATGACTTATAATATGGAAACGATGTTTTCAGTGATTGAATAGAAGCTCCACTGGGAATCATTTTTTGGTTAGAATCTCCAAGTAATGAAATACTTTTTGTTGATTTTGGAATGAATCTTTTTTGGTAGTCTTCTACTTTGAAATCCTGAGCTTCATCTATAATGAGGTAATCTATAGTTTTGTCTTTGGGCATAGGTTTGAATAATGTTCCGCTGGGAACTAACTTGTATTTCGAGTTCTGAATCGAAAAATCGTTCTTGGAAGTGGAGACTTCAATGTACCACGATACCCTTCTTCCCCAGGTTCTGTAAAAAAAAATCACTGACCCAGTCTGCAAAATCTAATCCAAATATGTGGCTTCCATTGTTTGGGGGTATTAATGACCTTCCCACAAAACTGAATTTTCTTACAGACTCCTCGCTAACTAAATATAATAGTGAATTGTTAGTATCTGTACAATAATAGACATCACCAACTAAATCAAATCCTCGGTTCTCCCATGCCCAACTGTAGGCTATACGCTCGCAGTCAAGACCAAGTTCTTTCATCCCATACGCTATCATCCTTTTTAGAGCTGGAGTCATGACGACAATGGCATAAGAACCTTTCCCTTTTGCTTGATTAGCACGATGAATGGCAAGGTTGGTCTTGCCACTCCCAGCAGGACCTTGTACAATGATGCTTTTTTCAATACTTTCGATGATGACTTCTCGCTGAATATCATCCAGATTGCGAATAAACCAGTTTTGTAGTCTCATATAGTCTTAATATTTGTCCTTTTATCTCTAATTAAGCCTTAGTTATTAATCTCCATGCCACTTTGCTGACATCATTTATCTTATGTGAATGTGTGACGAGGAATGCTTGACTGTAGCCTTCATTTTGAATGTATTTTTTAATGTTAGCACTGTGAAGTCCCATGTTAAGCATCTTTGGAAGCCATTCTTTTGTTGTATCGTTATAGGTGGTTACATCAACAAGTAAGAACAGTCCATTTTCTGTTAGCTTTGGCATAAGGAAACGTGCTATGTGCTCATAAGCATTCCTGTTTTCAAATTGTTGTTTTGTGACAAACTCACATATCGCCTTGAACGATATGACAATATCGTATTCCCCTCTCAAAACAGCATCCAGAACGCTCAAATCATAAAAGTCGTCAATATGTATAGGGGATGACAACCATTCTAAGCAAAGATTGATATGTTTTTGATATTCTTTTATTACTTTGTCAAATAATTGTAGTGCATGGGAATTCCCATCTATGGGTATGATTTTGATTTTCTTCAGGTCTGGATACTGTTTTGTCAATACTGTTATTATGCCAATTATTTCACCTCCTGTTCCACTGCCAAAGTCGAGTATGGATAATTCTTCTTGTCCCTTAAATCTATTAGATTGTTGTTCAAGGTAATTGCTAAAGATGCAATAAGCCTCTGCGTAGCTTCGGGGAAAATATGTGCCGAGATAATTGAGCATGTCGCTTTTGTCCCAGTCAATGACTGTCATGTCTGCATTTGACCGGCAGTATCTTGCTCCCAGTTCATTGAAGATATAGTCGTCAAGCCACTTGGGCAATGTTACGTGGGTTTCCACTTCTTTTTTCAGCCCGACCCTCCAACGGAACGTTTACTATTAACAATAAGAAAAGGCATGAGGTTATGTACTCATGTCCGTCTTCTTATCAGGTATCGCCAAACACCTTAGTGGGTACGGGGTCTATGGAACATATCTCACGCCTGAGGATATGCACGAGGCATGAGCCTATAGCATACACATCAAGCGAAAGCATAATTGCTCCGTCCACCCACTTGAATCTTGGCGAAATTCGATAAGAAGGGACAGTATCGTAATGCTTTTCTTGCTTACCGCTTTCTTCCTTTTGAAAGCGATTGCAAAGATACGAATAATATTTGATATGGCAAGTATTTTGGTTAAGTCAGACCATTGGAGGGCTCTTTTTGTTGATATAGACAACCTCCAATAATAATACAAACTAATTATTGCATATTATTGCATAGCAATGAGAATTTATGGTGTTTTTTTACACGAATTATCATTAATTGTCATGAATTTATGGTCATTACATGGCAATTCGTGTTGATGAATCAGTATTGATTATCATGAATGCCCATTTAGGGGCAATTTTAGAGATTGCCTATATTAAGGTATGCTCTATAAATACGGATTTAAATGTTTTGCCCTTACAGGGCGTTATTTGTATCTCATTGATTTACCCAAGGCGCTGCCATTGGGCTGAATTTGTTTATGCCCTTTCAGGGCAATTTTAGAGGTCGCCTATATTAATCCCCAACCGGTCATTCGGGCGGACATAGTGTAGTATCCTTATCGCCGCGTTACAGTGTAACAGTTCGGAATAGACTTCTCCCATTGTTAATCAGGATATGGGTTATCCTGCCGCATACAGCGGGATGTTGGTCATCTGTTGCTGTTCGCTTTATGCTCCTTTGCTATCAGTATTGAACGATTTAACTTGTCGACAAACCATTGTTTGTCGGGCAGGCAGGTTAAGTATTGTGCCACTCGGATACGATCTTCGTCAAGCATCATCAGTTCGATGTGCTCCATATTTCCCTCGCTACAGAGTAACAAACCAATGGGAGGATTCTCATCGGGCAGCATGTCGTTCTTCTGCATGTATTTTAGATACAGTTCCATCTGACCTTTGTATTGAGGTTTGAATTTGCCCATTTTGAGGTCAATGGCCACAAGGCATTTCAGCTTTCTGTGATAGAAAAGAAGGTCGAGATAATAGTCTGTGCCATCAATTGTGAATCGCTTTTGACGTTCAAGGAATGCAAACCCCTGTCCGAGCTCCAAGATGAATTTCTCTAACTGTAGTGTAAT
>DBXQ01000126.1:3154-36353 GCA_002309955.1 Bacteroidales bacterium UBA1208 | reverse complement strand
GACCGCAATCTCCAGCCCGTCTGGCCTGCCGAAGCATAACATACGCTTCCCAATAGATGCAAGCCCGCCACACGACGGGCTTGCATTATTATGTGGGGTTAACGTGGGATATAGCGGATAGTTCGGTAATTATAGGGAAAAGATTGAATCGAAAGCGGCTTGTTGTTTTTCTTTGTCGTTGATGTATATGATTCTCATTATTTCGGATGCGACTTGTGGACTATAGTGGACGGGGTCTAAAAAGTGATGGTAGTCTTCTGTGAACTTGTTTTTCCCTGAAAAATCGTATAGATGGTTTCCAAAAATACTGTCAAGAATATCCATGTCGCATTGTGCTAATTTCTTTTGTTCGAGGGTGGGGTTGATGATGATTTTGTAATTTGTATGGTTGTGTTCGAGTATTTCATGTATTTTTGACAACAGGTCTATCTGTTTTTGCTTTATAATGGGTTTAAAGCAGGATTGTCCTTTTTGAATTTCATTGAATTGTGCAATAATCTTAGGCGTGAAATAGTCTGTGTCGTATTCTGGGAAAAGCATGTAGGGTGTTGGTATTGCCTCGTTGGAGGTTATATCATAATCGCCACGGGGAACAGTGTCGATGACTCCGGTTTCCACCATATATGGTTTCACTTGATGAGTGAGAGAGAAATCCAAATAGGCTCTTAGAAAATCAGGATTTGTATAGGCTTTTAGGAACGAAAGATGCCAATCTGTCCAATTGTGACCATTCTCTAATACAGGTGGGGTGCACCATAGATGACCATAATCGGGGGAAGCTTGGGAGAGAACCATGTCGTCAATGCAAATGATGACATGGTTGAGAGGAGATCTTCCGTCAACATAGTTCAATCTTTTATAAATGTTGTATAGGGATTCGCCATAGCCATCAAAATGGAAACATGCACTGCCTTTAGGTAGATATTTCTTCCAATCGGACACGCGATAGTTTCCAGTGCGGCTGCTCCCGAAGATGAAAGAGTCCCAATGATAGTCGTCTTTGTATTGCCGATACATCTGCGTGGATACGAAACCACGGTTGTTATTTATCCACAAAGGAGTTCCTTTGGGAGGGTAATACACTTTGTAGCTGCGTAATATCATGAAAGGATCGCCTATTATGTACGGCAAGAAGAATACAATAATAGGAAATACAAAAATCAGTGTCAGTCGAACGAATCGTTTCATTAGAATTGGAAATAAATGAATTGAATATCACCTGATGGTTGAAGAATAAACATCGCAATAATTAGGGCGTAGTATATTAGCCATCTTAACCATCGGTATTTTATTGGAATCTGTAATGGATGTTCCTTTGTGCGAGAGAACCATTCAACCACAATCAAGAAGGCTATGGAGATGAAAGTGGGAATATAATATGAGCGAGTCATTAGCCATGGGCCTGTGAACAGCGATTTGTCCAACATCTGAGAGAAATAGCCATATGCTTCTGTAATGGAAGATGCTCTGAAAATAATCCAACCGAACACGACAAGAACGAAGGTGAGGGCGATTTTAGGGAAATCTTTCAGTGATGCGGTGTCTAAATATTTACGGTTCTTTCCCAGTAGTATCAAGGGGAGGAACAGTAAGGCATGGTATGCTCCCCAAAGAACATATGTCCAGTTTGCGCCATGCCAAAAGCCACTGATAAGGAAAATGATAAAGGTGTTTCGAACTATTATGCGTTTTTTGTATGATTCGGGGTGTTTTGTATTGTCTGGGATATTGGGTCTGCTTCCACCTAAAGGTATGTAGATATAATCTCTGAACCATGAGGTCAAGGAAATGTGCCAACGCCGCCAGAATTCGGCTATATCTCTGCTGAAATAGGGTACATTGAAGTTTCGCATAAGGCGGATTCCAAATAGTTTGGAAGTACCTATGGCGATATCGCTATAGCCTGAGAAATCACAATAAATCTGGAATGTGAAGAGCAGCGCGGCCAAAAACAGTGTCGACCCTGAGTATTGTGAATAGGAAGCAAACACTTGGTCTACATAGATGGAACAATTATCGGCGATAACTATCTTTTTAAAGAGTCCCCATAGTATCTGTCTCATACCATCAACGGCAAGAGTGCTGTCGAACGAACGTTTCTTTAGAAATTGAGGCAAGAGATTTGTTGCACGTTCAATAGGACCCGCCACAAGCTGGGGGAAGAAGCTAACGTAGGCAAAAAACGCTATCGCATCTTTGGTTGGTGTGATTTTATCTCTATAAACATCAATCGAATAGCTCAAGGCTTGGAAAGTATAAAAACTTATGCCGACGGGTAGAATTACGTTCAATAATAATTTGGATGATTCAAATCCAAAGAGATTTGAGAATGAGGTTACAAAGAAATCAAAGTATTTGAAGATGCCTAATATTATCAAGTTCAAGACAATATTTATTATCATGATGGATTTGCTCGAGAAGATAGAATTGGATGTCTGTCTTGCTCTCTCAATCAGAATGCCACTGGCCCAGGAACAGAAACTGGTAAATGCGATTAATATTAGAAACCGCCAGTCCCACCATCCGTAAAAGATGTAACTAACAATCACAATAAACGTATTTTGTAATTGAAGTTGATGTTTAGATTTTCGAAGAAGGTAATCGAAAACAAACCAATATAAAATAAATACTATCGGCAGAAAAACAGCGAATTCTAATGAGTTAAATAACATTACTTATCTACGATTTCAATGGAGTTTATTTTTTGCAAAGATACATTTTTTTCTTCATTTTGAAGAAATGTATGATAGATTGTCTGTATTTTAATGAAAAACGGATGCCATTGCCGACACCCGTTTCCATCATAAAAAGAATACTCTTATTTATTTTTATTGTTGCTCGATAGGTGAGGCTTCGGCAATCGTGGCTTCAAACTGGTGGCTGGTATCGCCTTTCTCCACATTAAAGGTAAGGCCTTCAGATTGGGAGTCGGTGTTGTCGACAGCCGTGATATGAATGGTGTCGCCCGGCAGGAGGTCGGCTTTGATTATCTCATCGGCAAGATCGTCCTCTATGTAATGCTGGATGGCTCTCTTCAATGGACGTGCTCCGTATTGCTCGTCCCACCCTTTGCGCAAAACGAAATCCTTGGCTTTTTCATCTATGTCGATGCCATAGCCCATCTCTCGCACACGTTTAAATAATCCCTTTAACTCAATCTCTATAATTTTATGTATATCATCCCTCTGTAGGCTGTTAAAGAAAACTATGTCGTCAATTCTGTTCAAAAATTCCGGGGCAAATTTCTTTTTCATTTCCTTGTCGATAACTGAGCGTTCGAGCGATGCTCTTTCAGCCTCGCGGGCAGCGGTGTTGAACCCCACACCCGTACCGAAATCCTTCAGCTGGCGTGTACCAATATTGGAGGTCATGATGATGATGGTGTTCTTAAAGTCGACTTTGCGACCCAAGCCATCTGTCAGTTGGCCGTCATCAAGAACCTGCAACAGCACATTGAACACATCGGGATGTGCTTTCTCAATCTCGTCAAGTAACACAATAGAGTATGGCTTACGGCGCACTTTCTCTGTCAACTGGCCGCCTTCCTCATAGCCCACATAGCCCGGAGGTGCACCGATGAGTCGTGACACGGCAAATTTCTCCATATACTCACTCATATCAATGCGTATCATGTTGGCTTCGCTCTCAAAAAGATATTTTGCCAGTACTTTGGTGAGGTAAGTCTTGCCCACACCTGTAGGACCGACAAAGATGAACGACCCGATAGGTCTGCTGGGATCTTTCAGTCCGGCACGGTTACGGCGAATGGCTTTGGCTATTTGCCGTACAGCATCGTCTTGACCCACGACAGTCCCTTGCAGTTCACTTTCCATAAGCAGCAGGCGTGTACTCTCGTTCGAGGCAATGCGTTGAACCGGCACACCTGTCATCATTGCCACAACCTCGGCCACATCTTGGTCGGTAACCTGCACACGCTTGTCACGGTCATCCGACTCCCACTGATGTTTGCGGTTGGACAGTTTCTCGCGTAGTTCACGCTCTTGGTCGCGGTATTCTGCAGCCTCATTGTAGCTTTTCTTTGCGAGAACCTCTTTCTTCAGGCCTTCCACACGGGCTATCTCATTTTCTAATGCGATAATATCGTTAGGTACCTCCACGTGGGCAATGCGTACACGGGCTCCGGCTTCGTCAAGGGCATCGATGGCTTTGTCGGGCAGCAGGCGGTCGCTCACATAGCGTTCCGTGAGGGCAATACAGGCATTGAGAGCCTCGTCTGTATATTGCACCAAGTGGTGGTCTTCATATTTCTCTTTTATATTCTTCAAAATGGTCAGTGTCTCCTGCGGTGTGGTGGCCTCAACCAGAATTTTCTGGAAACGGCGTTCAAGGGCACCGTCTTTTTCAATATATTGGCGATACTCGTCAAGGGTGGTTGTGCCGATGCATTGAATCTCGCCACGTGCAAGAGCGGGTTTGAACATATTCGAAGCATCGAGCGAACCGCTTGCACTTCCTGCTCCCACAATGGTGTGAATCTCGTCGATAAAGATAATGATGTCGGGATTCTTTTCCAACTCGTTGAGAACAGCCTTCATGCGTTCCTCAAACTGTCCACGGTATTTTGTACCAGCCACCAGCGAAGCAAGGTCAAGCGAAATGACACGCTTGTCGTAGAGTGTGCGTGGCACACGTCCTTCCACAATCCGCAATGCCAGCCCCTCTGCTATGGCACTTTTGCCCACACCGGGTTCACCAATCAATATGGGATTGTTCTTTTTGCGGCGCGAAAGAATTTGGGCGATACGTTCCAACTCGCGTTCACGTCCCACTATGGGGTCGAGTTTTCCTTCGCGAGCCATACGGGTGAGGTCGCGCCCGAAATTCTCAAGAGCCGGCGTTTTGTTCTCCGACTTTGACGAGGCGTTACCCGAGCTGAAAGCCCCTCCTGGGCGGCGCAGTTGGTCGTCGTCAGGGTCGGCATAGGCGTCATCGTTGTCGTCCTCGCTTGTCTGTGCACGGAAATCGGGTAGGGGAGAATTGAAATCCGAAGGATTTATTGACGGAGGGATGTTGCCATTGCGTTGCAATTGTTCGATGCACTTCTTGTGGTCCACGTCGAAAGTTTTGAGTACCTGTGCTACCGTATTCTCTCCCTCTTGCAGCATGGCGAGGAAAATGTGGATTGTGTGGATCTCCTTCGATTTAAGTCGTGAACTCTCAAGAAAACTTAGTCGGAGAATTTTCTCGGTTTGTCTGAGCATGGGAATCTCGCTGTCTATCTTGTAACGGATGTCACTGTCAAGTTGACCTACAAGGCCTTCTATGCGGGATTTCACAACAGCCAAATCCACATTTAGCTGTTGCAGAATCTGCACAGTCGACGACCCCTCTTCGCGAAGGATTCCGAGAAAGAGATGTTCTACTCCTATCGCACCGTTTTTCAGCCTGATGGCTTCGTCGCGGCTATTGGCTATTGCCTGTTTTGCGTGTTCGGATAATCTTGGTTCCATAGTATAATATTCGAAATGCAAAATTACTACAAAAAGAGGAAACAGCAAGTTCCGTGCCACAATTATTTTCAACACTCCATTGTTGGTTATCGGTCAATCGCCGAATAATAAAGAGATAAAATGTCATACTGCTCTTGTTGATAATTTTAATTGTTAATAAAATATGACATAAAGTAATGGTATGTGAAAAAAAAATCGTATCTTTGTATTTTGATTGTTAAAAAATAGTGGCATTTTACATTTGAAACACAATAATATAAGTAAGAGATGATTTCTGAAAATGAAAAAATAACGCGCGTAGACATCGAAACTACCATGAAGACCGCCTATATTGACTATGCCATGTCGGTCATCGTGTCGCGCGCGCTGCCTGATGTCAGGGATGGCCTGAAACCTGTTCAGCGCCGTATCCTTTTTGCCATGAACGACATGGGCATGTTCTACAACACTGCTTATCGCAAATCAGCCACCGTGGTCGGTGAGGTGCTCGGCCAGTACCACCCCCACGGTGACTCATCCGTCTACTTCGCCATGGTTCGCATGGCCCAGCCTTGGAACATGCGTTACCCCATGGTCGACGGTCAGGGTAACTTCGGCTCTATCGACGGCGACAGCCCTGCCGCCATGCGTTACACAGAGTGCCGCATGGAGCAGATCGCCAACGAAATGATGGCCGATATTAAAAAGGACACGGTTGACATGATGCCCACCTATACCAATGAGCGCGAAGAACCCACCGTTCTCCCTGCCCGGGTACCAAACCTTCTTGTCAACGGCTCTAACGGTATCGCTGTGGGTATGGCCACCAACATGCCCACCCACAACTTGCGCGAAGTCCTCGACGGTTGCATTGCTTTCATTGATAATAATGATATTACAGTCGAGGAACTGATGCAATATGTCAAAGCTCCCGATTTTCCCGGCGGTGGCACTATCTACGGCTACAACGGGGTGCGCGACGCTTACACCACAGGCCGTGGCAGTGTGGTGCTTCGTGCCGACACCTCCATCGACGTGGACAATAAAGGCCGCAACATCATCGTCGCCCACACCATCCCCTACGGTGTCAACAAGAGCGAGATGATCAAGCGTCAAGCCCAGCTTGTCAAAGACGGCAAGATTGTCGGCATTACCGACATTCGCGACGAGTCCGACAAAGAGGGTACCCGCGTGGTTTACATGCTGCGCCACGATGTCGTCCCCAATGTCATCCTCAACAAGCTTTTTCAGCTCAGCGAATTGCAAAGCTCGTTCGCAGTCAACAATATCGCCCTCGTGCATGGCCGCCCCATGCTTCTTAACCTCAAAGACCTTATTCAGAATTTTGTTGAGCACCGCGAAGAAGTGGTCACCCGTCGCACAAAATTCGACATGGCCGAGGCCGAGCGTCGTGCCCACCTGCTCGAAGGTTTCCTGCGTGCCATCGACATCATCGACGACATCATCCAGCTCATCAAACGTTCCAAATCGGTTGAAGAGGCACGGCAAGGCCTTATGGACACTTGGCAGTTCAGCGAACTCCAGGCTCAGGCCATCGTCGAGATGCGTCTCCGCCAACTCACCGGCATGGAACGCCAGAAACTGCAGGACGAATACGACGAGAAACTACGTTTCATAGCCCGCTGCAAAGAGATTTTGGGCGACCGGAACGAACTCCTCGGCGTCATCAAGGGCGAACTGCAGGAAATCCGTGAAAAATACGGTGACGACCGCCGCACAGCCATCAAATACGAAGCCTCCAACTTCCGCATCGAAGACACCATACCCAACGACGAAGTGGTCATTACCATCTCGCACATGGGTTATGTCAAGCGCACCCTCCTCAGCGAATACCGTGCGCAGACCCGCGGTGGTGTCGGCTCTAAAGGCAGCTCGGTGCGAAGCGAAGACTTCGTCGAACATATCTTCATGTGCACCAACCACAACTATCTGCTTTTCTTCACCGAGAAAGGCCGTTGCTACTGGATGCGTGCATTCGAAGTGCCCGAAGGCGAGAAAAATTCCAAAGGCCGTCCCATACTCAATATGATTAATATTGAGCCCGACGACAAAGTGAAGGCCTTCGTAAATGTCAGCAACCTCAGTGACGAAGAGTACCTGAAATCTCACTACATCGTCATGTGTACCAAAAAAGGCGTTGTCAAGAAGACCTCGCTCGAAGCATACTCCCGTCCGCGTACCAACGGCATTATCGCTGTCGGCATCCGTGAAGGGGACGAACTCGTTACAGCATGTCTTACCGACGGGAAGAGCGAATTGCTCATCGCCTCGAAGAACGGCAAGGTGGTTCGCTGCACCGAGGACGAATTCCGCGAGATGGGCCGTGGCGCCTCCGGTGTGAAGGGTATCACCCTCGAAGGCGACGACGATGCTGTCATCAGCATGATATGCACCAATGATGAAAATGAAGATATCCTCGTAGTCAGTGAAAACGGCTTCGGCAAGAAGTCGCAACTCAAATACGACCCCGACAAGAACCAGGGCTACCGTCCCACACACCGTGGCGGCAAGGGCGTGACAACCATGAAGGTGACCGACAAGACAGGCGGAATCGTGGCATTGACCAATGTCAGCGACGAGGAAGACCTCATGATCATCAACCGTTCCGGCATCACCATCCGTATGAAAGTCAGCGACCTCCGTGTCCTTGGCCGCAACACTCAGGGCGTCAAACTCATCAATCTGCGGGGCAAAGACTACATAGCCTCCATTACCAAAGTGCCCACAGATAATGAAGAAGAATCTCAAGTCGGAAATATGCCGGAAAATACTGACCCACAAGATGATAATCAATCCACCGAAACTCTCGAAGACGAGTAGGGGAGAAGACCCTGTGCAATAAAAGGATAAGAACAAATACAAAATAGCAAAACAAACTTAAAAACAAATATCATGAAGAAAATCGCTTTAATCCTGGCTCTCGTAGTCATCAGTTACACCGCCGGAGCACAATCACTGAATGTATCCAGCGCCCGCGAAGCCCAGAACAGAGGCTATTTAGACAAAGCAAAAAAACTCATCGACCCCGCCTGCGAACATGAGCAGACACGTAACGATGCCAAGACGTGGTACTATGCCGGCCTTATCTACAGCCAAATCGGTGGCGAAGCTGACAAGCCCAAGTCGAAGTACAAGAACCTCGACCCCGACTGGCTCGTAAAGTGCAAAAATGCCGCTCTCCGTTGCAAGGAACTCGACACCGATAAAGAATATGCCGAGGGAAACAACACCATCCTCAGTTTCGTCGGCAACGAGTACTATAAAAAGGCAATCGCCACCTTCAACCAGCAGAACTGGGATGAAGCCATGGCTCTGTGCGACGAGTCCATCAAAATCTTCAACGAGTGTGGCAAAAAAGAATACGCTTCCGAGTCCTATTTGCTCGCAGGTAAAGCCGCCTTCAACTCCCACAACAACGAAGCCATCCTCAAATACCTCAAACCTCTGGTGCGCAGCCGTTCGAAAGACCAATTCGTCTATCGCACGCTTTTTGACATCTACAAGTCAACAGCCGACACCAATGAAGCTATTAAGGTTGCCCAAAACTATGCCAAAGCTGCCAAGGACGACTACAATGCCAATATGATGCTTGCTGAAGCCTACTTACTGAAAGGCAACCTCGAGCAAGGCAACGCTGAAATCCAGAAAGCACTCGACCTAACCGGCGATAAACCCGAGGTTCATGCCAGCCTCCTGGCCGCTGCCGGTGCTGTATTCGAGGGTGTCAACGACTTCACCAATGCTGAGAACCGTTACAAAGAGTCCATCCAGGCTCTTCCCAACCAGTTCCTTGCTAACTTCGGTCTCGGTAAGATGCTCTACAACCGTGCCGTCGACAAACTCAACGAAGCCAACAATGTTCCTCCCGACGATGAGACAGGCCTCTACGAAAAACTCAACGACGAAAGCAAGAACTTCTTCCGTCAGTCCATTCCTTACTTCAACAACGCCATTAATTTCATCGACAATCTCGATGAGCATGGCCAAGCCACCAACCGCGCCAATCTTTTCCACTGCCTCAACGCTCTCAATACCGTGTATGCCCGCCTTGAGATGTATGACGATCTCAAGCCCATCAAAGCCCGTATTGATGAACTGAAGAAGTTGGCCGAATAAGGCATTCGAAACATATAAACAATAATGTCATTTTCATGACAGGGGGGTTGCTACTATAAGGCAACCCTCTTTGTTTTTTGTTTTTCGATTTCCATTCGAAACACTACAGAAACTCTTTTACCCCCCGTTCTACCTCAGTTCTCCTTCTGAAATAGGAGAACGATGGGAGAACGATGGGAGAACTGAGGACTAAGACGCGAAAGAAGGGCGACCGAGCCTATATCGGTCACCGAGACGGGAAACGAAATAAAACGGTTATTATCAGCTTGTCCATCTCATATGTCTCTGCTTTGTTCTTGAACAGTCTCAGCCAGAGGCCTGCTTAGCCTAATGGCCGATTTGGGATAATGCCAAAATCTGGCCAGCGATTATCAGTTTTCGAGACGAAATGTCAGCTCACAAAAACCAATTCCAAATTTTACGAGTATCGGTGTTATGTTAAGTAAAGTATTTAATAATGCTCTTTTCTGTACACACGTTCTGCGTATTGTTGCAGCCCTCTTATGCTCTTGATAGCGATATTCCATAATGCATGGAATAATTACTAATCTTGCATATACTGAGGGCTTATATATTTTACGACAGCAAAAACGACCAAAAAAACTTGAAGAATCACCAAGATTGAAACTGATACAATCAATGTGGTTTTCAGAAATTTTGAAGAATGCTGTTTCATCTTTTGAAAGTCATCTTTCTGAAAGTTTGTATTGTGATGTACAGGAAAACGGATTGTGGATGATTATTCCAGTCCAGCCAGTTGTTTTATCATTTGCATGTAGGAGTTGTAATGGACAAGTCCGCAAGATTCACATTTGTCGGCTGGGTCGTGGTAGCCCCCGTATGGTCCACCCATGGTGAGCAGAAAGATTGACGGACAAAGGTTTGAAAACCAATAATGGTCGCTGTTGGGACGGTTTTCGCGCGGACGGATTTCAACAGCAGCATGGCTTTTGTTGTTTAGATCTTTCAGCTGTTCGTAGAATTGTTTGGTGTCTTGGCTTTTGGCGTTGAACACCATGATACCTTCGTCTCCCCCGCAAAACATGTCGATGTTGCAGAGCATTTTGACTTTAGCGTATTCAATAAGGGGATTCTCGGCTGCGTAGTGTGACCCCAGCAAGCCAGACTCTTCTCCGCTGAAGAGCATGAAAACCATGGTGTAATACGGCTTTTGTGCTGCAGCCATGCGTGCAAGGTCCATCACGGCAGCAACCCCGCTGGCATTGTCGTGTGCACCATGGAAGATAATGCCGTCGCCCATGGTGCCGCAATGGTCGTAGTGTGCAGTAAAAACGATCATACTGTCAATTACGCCACGGACATACCCTACTACGTTTTGGGTTTTGTAGTCTTTATGGAACTGTAGTGGAATATCGGCTTTTACTTTACGTATACGTTTGGTTATAAGGGTGTCGATAACTTCGATGAAGATTGGGTTGGCTTTTTGTGGGCCAGCGATGGGTGCGTATGTGTCGAGTTGCTTCACCCCTACTATCCAGGTGCCGTCTTTGAGTTGTTTGGACCACGATGCTTCGGCATTTATTTTGTTGAATTTTACGGAGCTGTATGGTATGAGTCTGAATTGGGTGTAAGGTTGTAGTTCGATGCCGTTGATGGCGAGTGAGATAGGGCCTTCGAGGCCGTAGCAATCGAGTGTGTAGTGCTGCATGTAGTCGACTTGTAGGGGAAGTAGGCCCAGATGTTTCATTTCGGATGCGAGAAACCGGGCAGCGATGGAGTCGCCGTGGTGGCAGAATCCCCTGCCGTACATTTGGTCGGAAGAGAGTGTTTTGATTATATAGCGGGCGTAGGCAGAATCCTGCGAACGGACGATAGGAATGGCCAGCATTGCAATGACTGAAAAAATGATGATTCTCTTCATGGGTAATATTGTTTAAAATCCGGGGAAACTGATGAATATGGTTGGCAGGAGAAGGATGAACCCAATGAATATCAAGGCCAGAATGAATTTCCAAACCCATTTGACCCATGTGGCGTAAGGGATTTTGGCAACACCGAGTACGGCGATGAGTACGCCGCTGGTGGGTGTAAGCATGTTGGTGAAGCCGTCGCCGAATTGGAAGGCCAGCACGGCAGTCTGGCGGCTGACACCGATGAGGTCGGAGAATTGGGCCATGATGGGCATGGTGAGTGCCGCCTTGGCTGAGCCAGAGGGCATGATGAGGTTGAGGAGTGTCTGGAAGACATACATGGCTCCTACCGATGCCACATCGCCTGTTTCGGCCAGTGAGCGGGTGAGACCGTAGAGGAGTGTGTCAATGATTTTCCCGTCGCGAAGAATGAAAATGATGCCGCTGGCGAGACCAACGACCAAGGCGGCAGAGAGGATGTCTTTACATCCGGCAAGGAAGAGTTTTGCGATGTCGTCGGCAGATTGTTTGTCGGCAATACCACTGCATATGCCCATGGCTAAGAAGAGCGCGGAAATTTCTTTGACATACCAACCGTAACCCAGCACACCGACAACGAGGAAGCAGATGGTGAAAAAGAGTATGTCGAGAATGAAGAAGTGGACGGATTTGCGCAGGGTGAGAATGCCGGTGCCAAGGAAAAGGATGGCAAGGATTGGCATGAGCGGCAAGGCTGCCTCTCCCCTACCCACTGAAACGGTGGTAGAGGGCATGGCGACAGCGCAAAATGCCATGACTGCGAGTAGAAGGAAGAAGATAACCCAAGCGGAGCGCGGTGTGGTATAGGCAACAGGGTTTTGGTGCTGCTCTTCGGAACGCTGGCGCCAGTAGTTGTCGAGTTTATATGTAGGGGATTTTTCGGGATGGCGTTTCACATGATTCGCGTACCAGAGCACAAAGGCGATGCCGATAAGGGTGAGCAAAATCCAGCAGAAGAAACGGTATTCAAGTCCGGAGAAGATTGGAATGTCAGCAATGCCTTGGGCGATGCCAATAGTGAATGGGTTGAGCATGGCACCGGCAAAGCCCACATGGGCGGCTACATAACACATGCAAACGCCTACTATGGAATCGTAGCCCATAGAGATAGCGAGGGGGATAAAGATGATGACAAAGGCGATGGTCTCTTCGCTCATGCCAAAGACGGCTCCGAAGAGGCTGAACATAATCATGATGAGGGTGATGATGATATTCTCTACGCCTAACTTTTTGAAGAAACGGTATCGGTTTAGCCGCAATACACGGCGGAGGAAAGCCATGACACCCACTTCGATAGCACGGCTGTTGTTAAGGATGTTGAAGGCACCACCTACCATGAGGATGAAGATGATGATGTCGGCCTTGTCGACAAAACCATCGAAGAGGGCTGAGAAGATTTGCCATGTCTGTGGGTTTCGCTCCACGTAACGGAATGAATCGTTGCGTACCACTTCACGGACAGAGGTGGAGCCATCGGCATTTTGTATGGTTACAGATTCGCGGACAAATTCGCCTGCGGGTACGAACCATGTGCATATGGCCGCAAGGAGAATGAGGGCAAAAACGATTGTAAAGGTGTGGGGAATCTTCTTCACGGGGCAGGTGTTTAATAAGGGTTTTGTCAGGGCATTGATGCAAGGAAGCTGTTGCGATAGCAAGGATTTGAGGACACATCCTCACCAAACCAATTGGGTGGCGTGAAAGAATTGGCTCTCTCTGTGTTAGGAAATTCTACTTCAACTAACAATAGACCATCGTGTCGACCATGGAATACGTCAAGTTCGGCAGTGAGACCTTGGTAGGCTTCGTTGGCGGTGAGGTGGTAAAGGTCGATAAAATAGCGTGTTTTGGAGACATGCCCGCTGTCGCATTTGGCCAGAAGTCGTTTATAGCTCTCGGCAGAGAGGGTGAATTCTTCTTCCCGGTTGTGGATAGCGGTGGAGTTGAGAATAATACGCTCTTTTACGGTAAGGATGAAAGAATCCCCCATGCGGCGGATTCGCAGCGTGGGGGATGTACAGAGGTAGGCTTGTTCTATTTCCAAATGCCTGAATTGGTCAAGATTGGCTGGCACTTGGGATACAAGATATTTGCGTTCTATTTCCATGGGATGGGTTTACAGGGTATTAAGGCACTCGGTGACATTTCGCTCGATACGTCCCACAATGTCGGAGCAGTCTTCCGCTTTTTGGAATTTCTCACCGGTTATGTGTTCGTAAAGTTCAATATAACGGTCGGTAATGCTGTTGACTATTTCGTCGGTCATTTCAGGGACTTGTTGCCCTTCTTTGCCTTGAAATCCGTTGGACATGAGCCATTCGCGGACAAATTCTTTGGAGAGTTGACGCTGATGTTCTCCTTTTGCCAGACGTTCTTCGTAGCCATCGGCATAGAAGTAGCGACTGCTGTCAGGGGTATGGATTTCGTCGATGAGGTATATTTTTCCGTCGCGTTTGCCAAATTCATATTTGGTGTCGACCAGAATAAGGCCTTTTTGTGCAGCGATTTCGGTGCCACGTTGGAAGAGTGCGAGAGCGTATTTTTCGAGTTGTTCGTAATCCTCTTTTTCAACAAGGCCGGTGCGGATAATCTCTTCGCGCGAGATGTTTTCGTCGTGTCCTTCGTCGGCTTTAGTGGTGGGTGTGAGTATGGGTGTGGGGAATTTCTGGTTTTCGACCATTCCTTCGGGCAGGAGGACTCCACAGAGGGTACGGGCACCGGCTTTGTATTCACGCCAAGCACTACCTGCAAGATAGCCACGGACAATCATTTCGACACGAAAACCTTCACATTTGAGGCCTACGGTCACCATGGGATCAGGGGTGGCGAGTTTCCAATTAGGAACGATGTCGGCAGTGGCGTCGAGGAACTTAGCAGCTATCTGATTCAAGACTTGACCTTTGTATGGAATGCCTTTGGGCAGTACTACATCGAAAGCGCTGATACGGTCGCTGACAACCATGGCCATGTATTTGTCATCGATATTGTATACATCGCGGACTTTGCCCACATAGAGACTTTTCTGTTTGGGGAAAGAAAATTGGGTTTTAACAACTGCTTTCATGATATTATTTCTTTTTGTTCAATAAACTATATAATATTAACCATTATTCTTCATCAAGTTGCTGGGCAAAGAAGGTGAAGTTGACTTTGCCGTAGTTGCGATGTTGCCAGAAATGGGGATGGCTATCGAACTGGTATTCGCGAGGGTGTTCAAGGATAAAGATTCCGTCGTCGGTGAGGACATTGCTGTTGAACACGATTTCGGGTAAGAGGTTTAGATTTTCGAGTGCGTAGGGAGGGTCGGCAAAAATAATGTCGAACTTTTTATATGCTCGTTTCAGGAGTTCGAAAACATCGGAACGGACGGCACGGAGGTTAGTGACTCCCATATGGGAAGCGGATTGTTTGATAAAGTCAATGCATTGGTTGTTGATGTCGATAGATGTGACCTCTTTGGCTCCGCGTGAGACAAACTCAAAGGAGACGGCTCCGGTACCGGCAAAAAGGTCCATGACAGTGCATTCGTCATAGTCGACATAGTTGTTGAGGATGTTGAAAAGACTTTCGCGAGCCATATCGGTGGTGGGTCGCACAGGCAGGGATGTGGGGGGATTGAGTCGTCGACCTTTGAGAGAACCAGCTATGATACGCATGTTTGAATGTTGAAAGTTGTGAATGAAAATAAAAAAATTAAGAGAGTATTAGGGCATGTTTGTAGGTGTGGAGTGTTTGGAAGTCAGGGTTGATGAAGGAGTATGGTTTGCCAGTGTAGAGTGACACGTTGGGGAAGAAATGTTGTAGACGAGTGTAGAAGTCGCGGTCGACAAGGCCACATATGTACAGTTCCATATCGGGGGTTTCAAGGTGTAGGTGTTTCATGACACTGAGGGCATGGTATAGAGCGTCCTCGTTGTTGTTGGCAGGATAGCTGCCTGACAGAAGCAGACGACCGTTGAAGAGAGCCTCAATATCTGTTGCACTTTCGCGGACATGCATTAGTATGACAGGGTGTGGGGTGTTGGAGGAGAGTATCATGGCTTGTGCAAGGATGGCATGCTGACAGGTAATGTCAATACCAGGGAGGTTCACCTTGAATGCGGTAACGATGTCGGCAGGGGCAGAGAAGACGATGTGTGAGTTGAGGGGAGCCGAATAGGCATGGTAGATGCCGATGCTGTCGCTGATATGTGTGACCGTTTGGAGGTATTGACGATTGAGGGCTGGGTCGTAAAGATGGTCGGGAATCCATGCAAATTGCATGGATGGGACAATTAGGTTCATTTGTTTGTAGCCCAATGATGCTTCGTTTCCACACACGGTTTGAGTAACTAATTGGGCGAGATTGTTTGCAGGGAGACTTGGCTCGGACTGAATGTCGCCAACGGTGAGCAGTTCATTGCCGATGGTGGATACCGAAAAAGAAAATCCATTTGACCGAAGGCAAATGGATAATCTTTTTTCATTGTTAGCCACTGGTCTATCTGTGGTGATGATGTCTGTGACTATCGAGGACATTTTATTCAAAGTTACCGTCTGTGACTGTCTGGGTCATGTCGCCCACTTTCCAGCCAGTGAAACGCTGGTTCTGTACCAGTTCAGCAATTTTGTTTACGACGAGCTGATGATCCATGTCGGACAAGAGATCCTCCATTTGGACTAAGCATTCGAAGACGGGCATCTGGTATCCGCTCTTCTCAATGAAACCAGCTTGGAGGGAAAAGTCGTATTTCTTGTCGCGGGGATATGGGACATAACGAAGATTGAGAATCTCTTCATCAGTGAGATTGAATTTGCCGGATTTGCGCAAATTGTCAATGGGATTAACGTACTCGGTGACACGGCTAACGTAACCCGCCTTGATTTGCTCAGACTCGGTCATCTCGTTGATGTCAACATCTTCGGGGATTTTGTCATAGTTGATGTTTTTGTTGACAACTTTGAGGCTGTCTTCATTCATGAGGCGGTTGAACAACGTGTCGAAACTGCCGGTGTAGCAGCCATAGGTGTTCTTGTAAGCCTCTTCGAGGGTGCGGATAGCTTTAAGTTTTTCTGCACATGCATCGCGACGTTTGGTGTACTCGTTGTCAAACTTCACGGGTTTCATAATACTTAAATAAAGTGCAATTGCCAATCCGATGATGACAACACCCAAAAGGATTTGAATCAAAGTCTTATTTTTCATAATATAGTATTGTTTTTATTATTCTATCAGTTTGCAAAGATACGAAAAAAGTACGATGTGAAAAAAAAAAGTATGAAGTATTTTTTCTAATGCTGCTCAATATGATTTGTAACTACTTGACAATTAAAATTTTCGGTAATCCATTTAGAAAGCCGTTCGGCACAATAAACCGACCTGTGTTGACCGCCAGTGCATCCGAAACTAACGGTCAGATTGGTAAAGTTGCGTTCCAAATATTTGGTGATGGAGGCACCAACCAATTGTTGGGCGGCAGCAAGGAATTGTTCAACTGCTACGTCTCCTTGAAGGAATTCTATCACTGGGCGGTCTTTGCCTGTATATGTCTTATATTGTGGATAACGGCCTGGATTGGGCAGGGCACGACAGTCGAAGACAAACCCTCCGCCATTACCCGATGGGTCTTGGGGAATGCCTTTTTTATATGAAAAACTGTTTACCGTGACTCGAAGACCAGAATGAAGAATGGCAGTGGATTGAGTGTTCTCCTGTTCGATGATGTTGTGGAACACTTGTGTGAGGTGTGGCAATTTTATGGGTAGTGGATGACTCTCAATGATGCTACGCAGGTTGTTTACGGCAAGGGGTATACTGCCAAGAAAATAGTCTTTGCGTTCAAAATAACCGCGATAGCCATAAGCACCCATGGCCTGCATGATACGGATAAGGGCATAGCCGTAGAATCGTTGACGGAAATCGTCGATGGAAATGTTTGCATGCTGGGCTAAACAATGGATATAGTAGCTGAGTAATTCTTGGCGTATAGGGTCTGAGATATTGCTTTTGGAACTATAGAGGAGTGACGCCACATCGTATTGAGCAGCTCCTCTCCTACCCCCTTGGAAGTCGATGTAGTAAGGTTTGTCGTTCACCAGCATGATGTTGCGTGTCTGGAAATCGCGATATAGGAAAAATCCACAGTCGGTATTGAGTAAATAGTGGATTAGCGTCTGGAAGTCGTTTTCCAAGAGTTCTTCGTCAAAGGGTGTGTGACGAAGCTTAAGAAAACAGTATTTAAAGTAGTTGAGATCCCACTGGATGGATTGAGCATCGAAGTCGCTGCGTGGGTAGGCATAGCTGAAATCCATATCCCGGCCTGAGGTCTGTATCGCTACGAGGTCGAAAAGCACCTGTTTGTATAGTGCCATAATCTTTGCGTCGAAACCACATCCTTTTCGCTGTTTGTCATATAGGAGAGAGAATAAAGTGGTGTCGCCAAGGTCTTGTTGAAGATAATATTTTCTGTTAGAACTGATGGCGAATACCTCGGGTACGTTAATGCCTCGGGTAGCCAGATTTCTGCTGTAATAGAAGAAAGCTTCGTTCTCGCGGATATCGTTGTTCCAAGCGGCAATGCAACTCTTTCCTTCTTTTATAATTCGCCAGTATTGTCGAGCACTACCATGTGCCCCCAGCGACAGAATCTCGTCTGGGATGGCACCAGTCCAGTCACGGTATAGCTGTTTGATTTCCTCTTCTTTTGTCATGACAGTTTGTCAGTCGGATAATTCGTCAAGCATGTGGCATGTTCCAGTGAAATAGGCTCCTGGTTCTATGGCCAACTTGTTGGCAACAATGTCGCCTTTTACCCGAGAAGTGGAATAAAGGGTCAGGAACTCTTTCACCGACAGATTGCCGTCGATGATGCCGATAACATTGGCATTCTGGCAGACAACGTTGCCTACGATGTGGCCTTGTTCGCCAATCACCAATTTACCTGTAAGTGTGATGTTTCCTTCCAAAGTGCCATCCATGCGGAAATCACCATTGGCCTGTATATCGCCTTTAATAGAGGTGCCGACGGTGATGGTGTTGATAAGTCCATTTACATTTTCGCTCATTTCAAGTAATATTTTTCGTAAAACAATCTGTATGCATCCACTTGTTTCCGGTTGTATAGGGTCACGTAGTTTTGTTTGGATATGGCATAGACTTGGTAGTCGTCGGGACTGTAGTCAGTCAGAGGTCCGTCGCTTGTTTGGAGGTGGGTGGCAAAGTCCATGGCTTCGTTGGCATTGTTGAAAGTGTTCACAGTGACCATTTGGGTGGAATCGGTGAACATGAGGGGTGCTGTCTTATAACCTGAGTTGGAATAGAAAGTAAGGATGAAAGAGGCCATTTTGCTCTGTAGATGAGTGGCGCGGATTTTCTTTTCTTTGACAAGGATGATGACTGTATGAGGCATGTTTTCACGATAGCGGAAAAGTTGGGCTTCGCTTGGCAGCTCTTTGTCATTGTCGATTGTGGCTTGGCTGCGTGAAGTCTGACGGGTATTGGTTTTTGTAGACGAAGTTCCTACAGAAGAACCATCGTCTATCTCTTCGTCACCGTCTCCACCGCTGTTGGCTATATATTTGCCTCCTTCGCCCAGCAGATAGGCCAATTGGTTCTGTGCTAATGTCGTGAGCGTATCGTCCTTGGGATAATCCTTGATAATATCTTGGAAGGTGGAAATGGCAGCAGGCTTGTTGTCCATTTTTGCATATGATAGACCTTCCCAATAACGGAATTTACCGAGCATTGGGTTCCCCTCATAGAGTAATTTGGCATTTGAGACATTGGCTAACACCGACTCATATCGATGCTTGCGATAAAGGTTGTATACATTGTCGTAGTCCTCTTTTATAATTTGCCCGCGTCGGATAATCTCTTTGTAGTAATCCTCATCAAGAATTAGGTTGGCAAAGTCGCTATCGGGGAAACCCATAAGCACCATGTCGCGATAATAGTTTGCACTGGGAGTGTTGCCCTGACGGTCGTAGATTTTATAAAGCATATAAAAAGCCTGCACTATTTCACTATTGGATGTGAAATCATTGGACATGCGCAGATAGCATTCCAAAGCCTTAGGCAGATTGTGTATTCCGTCATAAAAAATATATGCAGCATTTAATAGACTCACTGATGTTTCATTCATCATCGAGTCTATCTCGTCTTGATTCTTTGGCAAATCTTTCAAATAATATGCCATATCGTGTGGGTCGTTGGGGTTACCCGAGGGTCTGACTCCTGTTGAGTCCTTTTTCTCATCTTCTTTTTCAGACAATTCGTTTCCGTCCACATCCAAACTATCGGTCAGATCGTTTCCGATTTGTTGAGCCAACATATTCATGCCCAGTAATCCCTTTGACGACAGGAACCAATAGTCCTCGAGATTGCGCATTCCCCAACGCTGATGAAAAGTCTCTTTTCCTTTCTGTACAGTGTTGCTGTTGTAGAAATACCAATCTCCCTGCAGTGTGTTTTGCTGCGACTTGTTATCGTTTGCTATTTGTTCCAGCAACTCCCTTTCTTTTGCCTTCTCCTCTGCTTTTTTCAGTTCTTCAATTTTGTTGTTAATCAGATTTGTCAGTTTGTCTTGAGGAAGTTGAGAGACGGCTATCAGGCTGTCATTTCGTTCTATTAAGCGTGTGTTTATCACCAGAGATGAAAGCAAATCATAACGAGACTTGATGTCGGCATAGTGAGGATAGTCAGGTTTGATAATAGACATAGCCGTGTCATAGTAGATTTGCGCCAGGTCGTAGTCCTGGAATCTGTCGTACAGAATACCGGCAAGCCGAATGGCTGACCGAGCCTTTTGGGCAGGATTGCTTTTCGACACTGCACATGAGGTCTTGAATGCCTCGCATGCTCTCTTGATTTCCCGCATACCCACATACATTTCGCCTTTGGCATAATATATTTGGTCTTGGAATTCTTCATTTTTCTTGTCCTTAAGCATTCTGTCGAGAAGCCTCTCCAGTTTTTCCCTGTCTGTGTGTTGCAAATCTGCACACGAGGCGATGTTCAATCGGGCATTGAATTCCATTTCATATGATGGGCCGCATTTCAACGCCTTTTCGTAATACTTTGATGCAGTTGGCCGTTTGTCAAGTTCTTGGTATATCTGGCCAAGGATATAATAGATACGGGCTTTCTGCTCACGTGAAGGGTGTTGCTCAAGAGCCATCTTAAGAAAATTAACCCCCTTCTTGTACTTCTCCTGAGGCAAAGTGCATTCAGCCATTGCAAGATAGAGGTTAAGGCGTTGGCTCGACGCAAAATTGCCCTTTCCATCAGCCGTCACAAGCTCATCTAAAGCACTTTCAGCATCCCGGTATCGAAGATCCATCGACGAACAACGAGCTTGAAGAACTGCAGCCTCGTCTCCAATGACCGTCCCCGCATATTGGGATGCAAGCATTTGGCATGTGCTGGCCGCTGTCACAAAGTCGTGTTTATAAAAAGTGGCATACGCAGTCATCATATAGCATTTGGGAATATAAGGCACATGCTCCTGTCCATCGACAAAAATGCTGTGCTTTTTTATTCCCTTTACGCTTTTCTCAATAGCTCGGTCGAATTGGGGGTTAAACGACATGCACTCCTCTTTTGTTCCCATTTTATATACAGGCAGAAGACGAGTGTAATCGTCCTTCACACGTTCGTTCATCAGCGTTACACCCTTTTTCAAGCTTTCATTTCCATTCCACCAAATGTTGTAATGAGTGGTTATATTATGAAACTGAATATTAGACCATGTAGCCTTTTGTGTTGAACAGGATGTGTTAATGACTATAAGGCAAAGAACAAAAACCATAGAGAAACCTTCCCGTATATGTATCGGGTGTAATGACTTCTTGTTATGGGTGTTATTCTTCACCTCTTTAAGGATTTTTCAGATTTCCGATGTTCAGAATATGTAGACAGGTATTGTATTTATGTCAACAATGTTTTACACGTTGAAGCGGAAGTGCATAATATCACCATCCTGAACTACATAATCCTTGCCCTCTACGGCTATTTTGCCAGCCTCGCGGCATTTAGCTTCGCTGCCCAGCGTGACATAATCATCATATTTTATTACTTCGGCACGGATAAATCCCCGCTCAAAATCACTGTGGATAATTCCCGCTGTCTGAGGTGCTTTCATTCCTTTTTTGAAAGTCCATGCACGGCATTCTTTTGGCCCTGCGGTAAGGAATGTCTGAAGGTTCAGCAGTCGATAGGCGGCTTTTATTAACCGATTCACTCCCGACTCCTTCAAACCAAGGTCTTCAAGAAACATCTGCTTTTCTTCGTATGACTCCAATTCAGCGATGTCGGCCTCTATTCCCGCACCAATTACCAAAACTTCGGCACCCTCGTCCTTCACTGCCTCACGCACGGCATCAACATATTTGTTGCCTGTAACCACAGAGGCTTCATCGACATTGCATACATAAAGAATCGGCTTGGCAGTTAGAAGCATAAGGTCTTTGGCTGCTTCTTTTTGACTTTCTTCCAATACCACGGTGCGGGCACTGCGACCGTTGAGCAGAGCCTCCCGGTAGAGATCCATCACCTCGACCAGCTTTTTTGCTTTTGCATCGCCGCCGGCCTTGGCCTTTTTCACCTCCTTTTCATAGCGGTTCTCTATTGTCTCAAGATCCTTGAATTGCAATTCCAAATCAATCGTCTGTTTGTCGCGTATTGGGTCGACACTTCCATCCACATGTGTCACATTGTCATCGTCAAAACAGCGCAGCACATGGATGATGGCATCCGTCGTGCGAATATCAGCCAAAAATTTATTACCAAGGCCTTCACCCTTAGATGCACCTTTGACAAGGCCGGCAATGTCAACAATCTCCACTGTAGCAGGAACCACCGATGCTGGACGCTCCATTTCAACCAACTTGGCCAGACGTTCATCAGGAACGGTGATGACGCCCACATTCGGCTCTATGGTACAGAAAGGAAAGTTGGCAGCCTGAGCCTTGGCATTGCTCAGACAGTTGAAAAGGGTTGATTTACCCACATTGGGTAGACCCACTATTCCACATTGTAGACTCATTTTTCTATTACTTTTTCAATCAAATATTGGTTTCGGGTAGTTGAGTTGCGGCATATCAGTTCTCCAAGGAAGCCGGACAGAAACAGCATCGTTCCCATTAGGATGAACAGCATCGAAACATAGAACCATACACTATTGGTCAACGAAATGTGACCACAGATTCGCATCACGCACACCACTATAAAAGCGATGAATCCGAGCAGGAACGACACACTGCCAACCAGTCCAAAGAAGTGCATCGGCTGTTTCCCGAATTTAGACATAAACATAATGCTCATCAGGTCGAGGTAACCGTTCACAAAACGGTTCAGTCCAAACTTCGTTACACCGAACTCGCGTTTGCGGTGTTGTACTACTTTCTCTCCTATCTTGTTGAATCCTGCCCACTTGGCAATCACCGGGATATATCGGTGCATCTCTCCATACACTTCGATACTCTTTACCACATCGTGTCTATACGCCTTCAAGCCGCAGTTGAAGTCATGCAGCTTTATGCCGCTCATCTTGCGTGTAGTCCAATTAAAGAATTTCGAGGGGATATTCTTGGCCAGTTTCGAATCATAGCGCTTCTTCTTCCATCCACTCACCAAATCATAACCATCCTCTTTTATCATCCGATACAGTTCCGGCACTTCGTCGGGACTGTCCTGCAAGTCTGCATCCATGGTAATAACCACATCGCCTTGTGCCTGACCGAATCCAACATTGAGCGCTGCCGACTTTCCATAATTGCGACGAAATTTCACCCCTTTATATCGTGGATTATTGGCGTGCAGTTGTTCTATTACCTGCCATGACTTGTCCTTACTTCCGTCATCCACCATTATTACCTCATAGTCGAAATGGTGTTCAGTCATCACTCGGTCAATCCACTCTGCCAGATGGGGCAGCGATTCATCTTCGTTAAATAGCGGTACAACTATTGAAATATCCATTATTTTTTTTGAGTTTGATTTGAGTTTTCCTTTGGTTTGCCTTTCGTCACCACTTCCCCTTTCTCGGTTCTGAATATCAGTGCGGTGAAGAAAGATATGATAATGCTCATTACCGCTGATCTGAACCCTCCGATAAAGGCCCAGTCGCCAGCGTTGTATGCTTTCACTTTCTCTATGGCAATGGCAGCTGCGACGCTTTGCTCCTTCGGCTCCATCACTGCGATGCGCTGTTCATTGTAATACTGCACCATATTGGTGTTCAGCACTCCGCAGTTCAGCCATACCCATAGTCCATATACCAATGCACTTACCACCCCTATACCTAATCCAACCAACATCAATTCTTTGAATGTCACCCTACCTTCCGGCAGTTGTTTGCGGTATTGGTATGTCGACCATAATATGCCTACCAGCAGTATCAACTCTGTCACATAGTTCTCCGGCGTGGCCATTGGCTTTGTTGCAACCAAGTCCCTTATTGCCATCGTCACCGACATGCATACGCCTGTCAAAGCACCATCGATGCAATATGCTTTTCGGTAGTTTCCGTATATATTTGATTTATATCGTCTAAAAAATCTTGCCATCTTCTATTTTACAAGTGCAAAGATACGAAAAAAGTTTCAATTATAATAATAACGTAGCTTTTGGCCCTTTTAGTATCCCCTACCCTATTTTTCTTTAAGCGTAGGTTCAGCTACCAAGTGCAGCGGCATTGCGCTTCTCCGTGGCGTATATGCCGCTTACCGTACTCCAATATTTTCTATCAACAGCCCTAATTTGTAAAAGGCAAACAACTTCATGTTCACTCTTTCTCCACTTTTCAATCCTTCCGCTATCCACGGCTTCACCAGTTTGAACAGACAATAGATACACCTGTTTAGTTTCCAGCGTTGTGTACAGTCGTAGAAACGAAGCAGCGACACCTCTTTCACAAATTCCTTGTCATTGCTCATCCAGCGGTATATATCGGCCAGACTTTTCACCCCGTCAGCAGTCTTACGCATAAACTCTTCGTTTGTCTCCACATCGCCGTTTATCACAGGATTGTCGATATGAACTATCGGTACCTTATGTTGCATAAGCCTGTAACCGAACAGCGTATCCTCATGGCCATAGCGGCTGATACGCTCATCGAAAGGAACTTCTTTCAACACATCGCGGTGCACAATGAAATTATTAGTCATAAACGAGCGGTATGGATTTTTCCTACGTTGTTCTGCGGTATGGCTCTCGCATTTTACCCCGTACACATAACGCAAATGATGCTCCCTGTCATCGCTCTTGGCGTCATACACCCTACCTCCGCATACCACTTTCGCAGTTCTCTCATGCATCAGCAGTCGGACATAGCACGATAAGAAATTTTCCGTCACCAGTGAGTCACAGTCCAAAAACAGTAGGTAATCATAGCTTGCATACTTCAAGAATAGATTGCGGATACGGGCACGACCCACATTTTCATCCAGCACCACATATTTCCCTGCCTCTCCCAGATGTTTGTTTTTCTCGGCAAAATGGTTGTCCGAGTGATCGTCGATACATATCAACTCACATGGCACATCCAAGCTTCGTATCTGTGAGGCCAGCTCCCTCACCGTATCGCTCATGTCTCGGTTATATATCGGTATGCAAATAGAAATCACGATTAGTGCTTCTTAGTCAGTATATCAATCCTTTATTTCCACTTTCAGTCCGTCGTATGCCAGCCATACCTGCTCAGGCAACTCCTTCGATACCTCTGCATACAGCCCCATCTCGTGGCTCAGATGGGTTAGGTAAGCCCTTTCAGGTCTCACCCGTTCTATCACTTCCAAAGCTTCTGGCAGGCAATAGTGCGAAAAGTGCTTCCTTTTCCTCAGTGCGTTAATCACCAAAACCTTCACTCCATTCAGTTTGTCCAGTTCGCACGGGTCGATATGGTTCGCGTCCGTGATATATCCCAGCTCCCCTATTCTGTATCCCAGAACGGGCAGGTCTTTGTGCATGGCCTTGACGGGTGTCACCGTCACACTCCCCACCACGAAACTCTCGTCTCCACTCAATTCGTGAATCTCAGCTTCTGGCAGTCCAGGGAACTGATGGTAGTCGAAAATATAGTGATAGTCGCGCTCAATGGTTATTCTCGCTTCACGATTACAATACAAATCCATCTTACGGTTTTGTACATAATTGAACGAACGTATGTCGTCAAGCCCGCCTACATGGTCGCGATGGGCATGGGTGATAAGAATGCCTTCCAGATGATTCACCTTTTCGCGCAACATCTGCTCTCTAAAGTCCGGCCCTATGTCAACAAGGATATTCTCACCCGCATCTGTCTCTATCAGTGCCGATGTCCGCAAGTGTTTATCGTGCCAATCGGTCGATTGGCACACAGTGCAATTACAAGCAATAACGGGCACTCCCATCGAAGTACCCGTTCCTAAAAAAGTCAGTTTCATTATTCACTTTTTACCGTCAATCTGAAACCCACACCATGAACATTGACAATCTGTACGTTCGGGTCTACTTTCAGATATTTGCGCAGTTTAGTGATGTACACATCCATGCTGCGTGCAGCGAAATAGCTGTCATCCTTCCATATCTTCTGCAATGTACTTGTTCTGTCAACCAACTGGTTGAAATTCATAGCAAACATGCGTAGCAGTTCGCTCTCTTTCATGGTCAGTTTCTGAACGTTTTCGCCACAGGTGAGAGTCTGGTGAGCATAATCGAATACACAATTGCCAATATGGAAAATGTTCTTGTCGGGTTTGCCATCGTCGAAAGAACGGCGGATTGTAGCGTTTAGGCGAGCCAACAATTCCTCCATGCTGAAAGGTTTTGTAACGTAGTCGTCGGCACCGATCTCAAATCCTTTCAGTTTGTCGGCTTCCAAGTTCTTGGCGGTAAGGAAAATGATAGGGATTCTTTTATCTACGCGACGAATCTCTTTGGCCACAGTGAAGCCGTCTTTCACAGGCATCATAATGTCCAGAATACAGGCATCGACATCGTCGTTCTGGTAAGAATCAAGAGCCGCCTGTCCATCCACGGCCAAGAAAACTGTATATCCTTTCTGCGAGAGATAGGCTTTCAAAATAGTTCCCAGATTGGGGTCGTCTTCTGCAACAAGCAGTTTTATACCTAAATTCATAATTCTTAATTGTTCTTTTGATTAATATCTCAAGTGGTTCTGATGGTTATTCTTCAACAATCTTGATGCTGTTGATCAAGTCTCCCACGGTAATCTGGTCAAGAACATCCAACCCTTCCACCACTTTACCGAAACACGTATGCACACCGTCCAAATGAGCCGTGTTCATTCGGTTGTGGCAAATGAAGAACTGGCTGCCACCAGTGTCCTTGCCGGCATGAGCCATTGACAGCACTCCTCGGTCGTGGTATTGTTTCTCTGCATTGGTTTCACATTTGATGGTCCATCCCGGGCCACCGGTACCTACTCTGTAGTCGCGAGGATCGCGGCTATAAGGACAACCGCCTTGAACCACAAAATCCGGTATTACCCTATGGAAACGAAGCCCGTCATAAAAATGGGAGTTTGCCAGTTTTACAAAGTTGGCAACTGTGTTTGGTACTTCTTTTTCATAAAGTTCTGCCTTCATTATTCCCTTGGCTGTATCAAATATTGCGTACATAGTTTTTAATGTATTTTAATCTTTGTTTTTTTATTTTGACTGCTTATAACTCTAACACTGTCAGGCTATCACCCCTCTTAAGATTAGTGCTGATGTTACAGGTCTTTATTTGCTTTGTTAACTTAAAAAACTTCAAATTATTGTGTTGGCTCTATTTTTTTTCTTTTTTTTATTCCATCGACCTTGCCGACTTGAATACTCTGTTCCATCTGGGCTTCCCATGGTCTTTGTCCCAGGAGAACAATACCATTGTGGCTTTCCCTGAGATATGGTCTTCTGGCACAAATCCCCAGTAGCGGCTGTCTACAGAGTTATGGCGGTTGTCGCCCATCATCCAATAGTAGTCCATTTTGCAAGTGTATTCTGTGGCCTCCTGCCCGTTAATGAATATTTTATCGCCTTTCACCTCCAACGTGTTGCCTTCGTATATCTCAATGACACGGGTATAGATTGGTAAGTTCTCTATAGTCAGTTTCAACGTCTCTCCTTTGGCCGGGATATGCACTGGACCGAAATTGTCTGTGCTCCACTTGTACCGTTCAGAGTGCGGGAATATCTCAAGGTCACCGTCTTCCGCTTTGTTGATATCGGGTACCACCTCTATTATATCGGGACGGGCTTCAAGGGTCTTGACCTGAGCTTCCGTAAGCGGTATCTGGTAGTACGGCATACCCGAATACATCATATACGATAACGCAGTCGAATAGTCCTCATGGCTAACCCCTATATCGTCCAATACCTTGCGGGTATTGATTCCTTCTTTGAACATTACTTTGTATGTCTGCTGACTGTAAGGAGGTGTGGCTATCTCCTTGCCGTTGATGTATACTTTCTGGTCAATGATTTGAAGGTCTTCTCCCGGCAGACCGATACAACGTTTAATAAAGTTCTCCCGTTTGTCTACAGGTCTCACACGTATATGATTTGTCACCATCTGGTTCCCCACTGGCAACATTTTAGCATTCAATACATTCTCCCGTCCCATCTCACGGACTAATGAATGATAGCTCCTATTGCTTTTCCATGCCGTACACATCGTGTCTCCGTCAGGGTAGTTAAACACCACTGGATCGAAACGTTCCACATGCTTGAATCCTTTATATCGGTGATACGGCAGTTTAATCCATTTCAGATACGATTCCACCTGCCCGTCAGTGAGGGGCAGCACATTGTGAATCAAAGGTACCGACAACGGTGTCATGGCCGAACGGGGACCATAGGCCATTTTCGACACCACCAGATAGTCGCCTGTCATCAGCGATTTCTCCATCGAACTGGAGGGGATGTTATAGAATTCGAACATCATGGAACGTATAATCACGGCAGCTACAATGGCAAAGGTGATGGCGTCCAACCAGTCCCGAGCTTGCGAAACCTGATGGGGCTCCTCTTGATGTGGGTCGTAATACTGGTATTTGTTCAGCCCCACATAGGGCAGGTAAATCCAGGGAAAGATGACCGCAAACGTCTGTTCAAAATAATTATAACGATGAAACACATTCGCTGTCTCCACCACCAACAACAGGAACATGAAAATATTGATGGCCGGGATAAGGAATGCTATATACCATTTCCATTTCTTTTCCTTTGTATCCTTGCCGCAAATCCGCATCCATACAATGATATTGTACACAGGGATAAGGGCTTTCCACGGCTTTTCCCCCGCCTTCTTGAGAACCAACCATAGGCCGGCCAAGCAGCCCACAAAATAAAGTATCAACAGAATTTCGTATACCATAGCTTATTTTTTAGTTACCCCTATAACGCATTTTTAAGTTAAATATTGCACACGATAGCATTTTTTCATTTCCTTGTTCTGTCAGCCCATGTCCTCCCCCATCCCACCATACCCTGCAGGATTCCATTTATGGCTCATTCATGATAATTTGTGTTGTCTTTTCCATCCTCTTGAAAGGGCACAAACATCCTCTCTTTCGCCCTTTCAGGTCATTTTATCATTTATAAATCACCTCGAAGATGTGAGACCTTTAATAACACGGTACAAGCCGTCAGGCGCAGTGCCGTGACAATCAGCAATATAGTAAAGCGTCCCGAAGGAACGCGATAGTAAAACAGTGAAAACGAATTAATAGAACCCATCTTTATAGGGATCTTCTGGAAACCCTCAAGGATGCTTGGCCGGTGAACGGAAGACGTTGATGAGTTGGTACTTCTCGTGTTGCCAGTTGAGCTCCTCCCCGGCCTTGGTGAAACGGCGGCGGTACTCTTCTGGCGGCATTTCACTCCAGTAGCGCAGGGCCGTGCGGACAGCCTCTGCCAACCGGGCGATGTATTGCCGGTAGGTGTCGCCACTCTTGTCGGCGGGCAGTGGCTCAAAGAGGGTTCCTGTGTCGTATTCTTCAATAACACGGTGTATCTCGGGAAAGTCGGTCGCCAACACAGGCACTCCGGCTTGGGCAAAGTCGGCTATACGGTTGGGCAGCGAATAACGGTAGTTCAGTCCAAGGTCTTCGAGCAGGCATAATCCCAAATCGGCTTGAGCGGTGAGGGGTCGGAGTCGGTCGGGCTGCACACGTCCGAGGAATTCAACCCGGTCGTGCCACGGCCGGGTGGCGGAATATTGTTTCATCTCTTCCAGCACGTCGCCGTCGCCTGCCACCACCAAATGGCACTCGGGCAACAACTCCATTACATCCACCATCTCGCGGATGCCGCGCCCAATGTTTACTGCACCCTGGTAGAGCAGTCGAAAATTGGAAATTGAAGATTGGAGATTATCGTTTGTATTTACATTTTTCTCATTTTTTTTCAATTCGCCATTCATATTCTCCCCTTTGATGGGAACATTGCGGACCACGGTCATGTCGACGCCATAGCGGCGACGGTACTCGTCCGCTACGCTCTGGCACACGGTGAAAGCATGGGTAACATGTGGCAAAGAAGTGCGTTCCACCCACTTCCACACAGCCTGCACACGGGGACGGCCTTGCAGTTCCGGCACATCGGGAAACAGCTCATGCGCATCGTAATAGAGGCTTTTGTGGCGCAGACGCGAAGCCAAGGTGGCGGCAAGAAGGGTGTCAGTATCGTTGGCAAAGAAAGCGTCGGCACGGCTGAACAACATCAACAAAAACAGACGGATATTATATTCTGCATAAAAAAGTGCCGAGCGACGGAAAAGCAGTCGCATACGGCGTGTGCCGTAGGGACGCGGAGCCAACGCGGGGCTTCCGTGCAGCCGTCGCCCCACAAGGGTGACGCGCCAACCCTCTTCGGCAAGGGCGCGGCAAGTGCGGTCCACACGCTGGTCGGTGGCAAGGTCGTTGGTTACTGCTATGATGATACGACTCATTTTTTAATTGAGAATTAAGGATTGAGAATGCTTTTGTCAACTATCCGTTAGGTAATCTATAAGTTTGAGAGCGCATCCCTCTATGACGCCGGCCCCCGACCATTGCCCCACCCCACACTGCACTGCGTTTGTGCGGGGTTACTGAGAGTTGGCCTCTTCGAGGCAGTGTATAAAGACCGCTTGCCATGTTTTATTTTTACTTTTTAAGTTGAAAAAGTAACGCAAGAAAGAAAAATTTCGTACTTTTGCACGCTCAAAATGGAAACTTTTTTCGTCGACGTCATATTACCGCTCCACATCCACGACACCTATACTTACCGGGTGCCGCAAGAGTACAATGATGCTATCCGGGTAGGACAGCGTGTGGTAGTGCAGTTCGGTGCCAAGCGGCTCTATTCGGCACTTGTCCGCCGTGTGCATCAAGAGGTTCCACGCTATATGGTGAAGTATGTGCTCTCCATCCTCGACGTCGAACCTATTGTAGAGGAAACCCAACTGCGCTTCTGGGAGTGGATGGCCGACTATTACATGTGCTATGTGGGCGATGTGATGGCCATAGCCCTCCCCTCTGCTTTCCGTTTGGCCAGCGAATCGTCGGTCTCCATCCATCCCGATTTCACCGGCGAACTCTCCAACCTCACCGGCAACGAGATGCGTGTAGTGCAACTGCTCACAGCGCACCGCGTCATGACCGTCGACGACATCAGCCGGGCCATCGGTCTTCGCAAGATGATGCCTTTGCTCAACACGATGATTGAGCGCGAAATCATCATCATGGACGAAGAACTTCGCCAACGTTTTGTCCCGCGGACATCAACCTATGTCTGCCTGGCTCCCGAGTACAAGGAATCTGCCCAAACGAAGAAACTTTTCGACATCCTCGAACAAAAGAAGAACACACAGAAACAGGTCGATGTACTTTTGAAATTCATGCAGATGAGCCAGTTCGGCTCGCTTCCCGTGTCCCGGCGTGCGCTCCTCTCCACCACCGACGGCACTGTGGTGTCGGAGTCGGCTTTCAAAACCCTTGTCAAACACGGGGTGCTGCTTGAGGAAAACCGTGTCGAGTCGCGTTTAGAGCAAGGCGAAAACACGTCCAATGCCGCCGACATCCAACTGAACGACGAGCAACAAGCTGCCTTCGACTATCTCACTACCTGCCCTCAGCCTGTGGCCTTGTTGCACGGTGTCACCTCTTCGGGCAAGACCGAAGTCTACATCAAACTTATCGACGATGTGATCAAGCAGGGCAAACAGGTGCTCTTCCTTTTGCCCGAGATTGCCTTGACGGCACAGATAATCAATCGTCTGCGACGCTATTTCGGCGACCTCGTGGGGGTATACCATTCCCGTTTCAGCGCTTCACAGCGGGCCGAGGTATGGAATCGCACCATGACCGACGACCCCGGCCAGCAATATCAGGTGTTGCTGGGCGCACGCAGTGCTCTCTTCCTCCCCTTCCGGCGGTTAGGATTAGTCATCGTCGACGAGGAACACGACAACAGCTACAAGCAGTACGACCCATCACCCCGCTACAACGGGCGCGATGCCGCCATCTTTCTGGCCCGTCTCTGGAATGCCCGCACGGTGCTGGGCTCCGCCACTCCCTCCATCGAGAGCTACTTCAACGCCCGACAAGGCAAATACGGCTTCTGCGAGATGAAACACCGTTTCGGCGGACTGCTGATGCCCGAAGTGCTTTGTGCCGACATGAAAGAAGAGTCGCGTCGCAACCGTCGCGAGCAAGGTGTGCCGGGCAGCTCAGGCACCACCCATTTCTCCCAGTTCCTGTTGCAAAACATCCAGCAGGCTCTCGACGACCACGAGCAGGTAATCCTCTTCCAGAACCGCAGGGGCTTCTCCCTGCGCATCGAATGCGACGACTGCCACTGGATACCCAAATGCCAGCATTGCGACGTGTCGCTGGTCTACCACAAGGCCACCAACAGCCTACGCTGCCACTATTGCGGCTACTCCATCCCTTTGCCCACCGAATGTCCTGCCTGCCATGGCCATCACCTCACCATGAAAGGCTTCGGCACCGAACGCATCGAGGACGACCTTGGCATCATCTTCCCCAAGGCAACAGTGGCGCGCATGGACCTCGACAGCACGATACAGAAAAACCGCTATCTCGAAATCATCAACGACTTTCAGGACCGTCGCATCGACATCCTGGTGGGAACGCAGATGGTCACCAAAGGACTGGATTTCGACCATGTGAGTGTAGTTGGCATTGTCAGTGCCGACAACCTCTTGTACTATCCCGACTTCCGTGCCTACGAGCGGGCTTTCCAACAGATGACCCAAGTGAGTGGCCGGGCAGGTCGTCACGGCCATCGGGGCAAGGTGATTATCCAGACCTTCAACCCTTATCATCAGGCCATCCGCAATGTCATCGACAACGACTACACCTCCATGTACGAAAGCCAGGTGACCGACCGCCGTGTGTTCCGCTATCCCCCGTTCTACCGTCTGATAGTCATCACCATGAAACACCGCGACAGCGACACCCTGAACGATGCTGCCGACCGCTATGCCACCTCCTTGCGAACTGTCTTCAACACCCGTGTCGTGGGTCCAGAGTACCCCAGTGTAGTACGTGTCAGGGGGCTGTATATCAAAAATATCATGCTGCGTTTCGAACGCACCGAAGCCATCTCCCAAGCCAAGAAAATCATTCTCGACATAGGCGACAAACTGAAAACCGACAAACAGCTCTCCTCTCTCCAAATCCATTTCGATGTCGACCCGCAATAGTCGTTCGGGATTAAACCCAAATCGGTCATTAG
>DBXQ01000126.1:0-3035 GCA_002309955.1 Bacteroidales bacterium UBA1208 | reverse complement strand
CTAATGACCGATTTGGGTTAAAATCCTATTCTTGTGTCATTTCATCTCCAATTTCTGGCTCACTGACTGAAACTGCTTGATTAATGGTTGGTTCATCTGTTATCACAGCGTAACTGTTAGTCGGTTCTCGGCTCGTTCTTCCTTCGCTCGTTCTCCCANNATCGTTCTCCCATCGTTCTCCCAATACAGAAGGAGAACTGATGGTAAAAGTGAGGAACAAGTGAGGGGGAAAGAACGATGGTGGAAAAGAACGAAAACATCTGTTGGGCGGCATTTTTTATTTCAAAATATAATGTTAAATATTTGCATAGGTGAAAAAAAATTGTTATGTTTGCAGCATCGAATGTTGGGTTAGGTGTTATGTATATAATTGATATATTGTGGTTTATGAATGATTTATAGTGTATTTAACATGAATGTAAATATGAAAAACGAAGTAAGTTAGACTTTGCCGAATACTTTCTGAAAAGTAGCGTGGAATAAAGAAGTGGAGAAGAAGTGGCGAAAATATGTGATTAAATATAAAATTCAAGTGATATGAAAAAGATTGTTTTTCTTGCAGTGGCTATGATGTGGGTGGCAGTGGTGTTTGGACAACGTCCAGTGGGTGATACGATTACGTGTCCAGAAGATCTCAACTATTTTACTTATGTATACGATTGGTGTGAAGACACTGATATTGACTGGTATGTTGAAACGTGTTATAACCATCTTGCTTTCCCGGGTGCAGCTTATTTTTATGATATGACTGACCCGAATGGGACGATGACCAATGTGGGTCCAGATGCCTTTTATTATTTTTTTGGTAACGGGATAACGGGTACGCAGTACATTACAGACAAGCCCATAAAAATCATAGGGATAGCGGCGCCAGCATATATGGAGGCGGCGCGGGACACATCCATATATGGTGGTGGTTCTACAATTCCTGCGGGGAGTGGGATTCCAGGCACTTTCCCGAACACGCGGGACACCACTTTGGCGGGAAGGATTACGGACTCGATGATACTGTATCAGGTGGACCCCGACGGAGGAGGACTTGTCGAACTGATGGCGAAGGGATGGCGGATGGACGACCCCCATCGGTATATCCATCTCCCGCCGGGAAGGTTGGGATGGGCAAATTATTATCAGCGCCCAATTGACAGTTCGTTGGTGGTGCCGTTGTATGAGGTGATGTTTGACAAGCCTGTGGTGGTTGAGGACACGTTTGTGGTGGCGGGGACTTGTCTGAACAACGAGGGCAGTTATGCGTGGCAGTTTGACCCACTGACGGATAGATCCAAATGGATGTGGCTGTGGGATCACTGTCCTACACGATATATATGTTGGAGAGCTACAGAACCCGAAGCCACCTGCAAGGTGTGGTGGTCCAAGTTCCGAACACTGGACTGGAGAGTGGCGAGGATGCATCTTCGTTGGTCTGATACAAATTTTATTGGTGCTATATTCTATAGCCAAATGATATACCCGATAATCGATCCGGGGTTTGACACGACGCTGTGCCACAATGTGCGGGATATCCGCGTGGTGGAGCGGACGGACAGCAGTGCGACGCTCTGCTGGGATTCGGGCGACGGAGGGCCGTGGGAGGTGGCATTCGGGAAGATGACAGACCAATGGGAGGATTTCACTATCACCACGGTGAACACGCCGATGGTGACGCTGAGGGGTCTTGAGGTGGGGACGGTGTACTTTGCCTTGGTGCGCTCGTATTGTGGGGTGACGCATGAGTATGGCGACTGGAGCAGTCCAGAGGAGGTGGAGATCTATGAGCATCATCCCGAACCCGAGGGGATAGCCGAGAAGGAAGGAGACCGCATGGTGTATCTGATGCCTAACCCCGCACGGGGGGTGGTGAGTGTGATGTCGTCGTACAGGATAGGCCGGATGGAGGTGTATGACATGACGGGAGCGAAGGTGCATGAGGAAAGAGTGGACGGCATAGCGGCCAACGTGGATGTGAGCGGCTGGAGGAGGGGGACCTATGTGGTGGTCCTGTATTTGGAGCAAGGCGTAGTGACCAAGAAACTGCTGGTGGAATAATCGGCAAATGATATGATGACAAAACAGGCTTGGCGCAAAGAGCACCAAGCCTGTTTTGTTATTGTTGTTGTTTTAATGATGCCCATTCAGTTGCCAGAAGGCGACAGCGGCCGCAGCAGCCACGTTGAGCGAATCGACACCGCGTTGCATAGGGATGATGGCTTTGTAGTCGCAGGCGTTGATGGTTTGCTGCGAGAGCCCGTCGCCTTCGGTGCCGAGTACGATGACCAGTTTTTCTTCGTCCATAAGGGCGGGATGGTTGATGGGGAGGGCGTCGGGTGTGAGTGCGAGAGCCACGGTTTTGAAGCCCATGGTTCGCAATTGTTCCATGCCGGGATGGGGCCAGTCGGGGATATAGGTCCAAGGGATTTGGAAAACGGTACCCATGCTGACCCTTACGCTACGGCGGTTGAGCGGGTCGCAGCAGGTGGTGGTGAAGAGGATGGCATCCATTCCCAATGCTGCCGCTGCACGGAAGATGGCACCGGTGTTGGTGCTGTTGACTACGTTGTCGACGAGTACAAGGCGTTTCCGTGTTTGGCAGAGACGTTGCACATCGGGCAGAACGGGGCGATGCATGGCACAAAGCACTCCGCGGGTGAGTTCGTAGCCTGTGAGTGAGGCCAGCAATGCACGGCTGCCGGTGTAGACTGGCAGGTCGCCGAGACGGGCTACAATGTCTGCCGCCTGGTTTGCAAGATGTTTCTCTTCGGTGAGCAGGGATATAGGTTGGCAGCCAGCATCGAGAGCCACCCGTATCACTTTGGGGCTTTCGGCTATGAAGATGCCTTTGTCGGGTTCGAGTCGGTTGCGGAGCTGCGCCTCGGTGAGTCGGGCATAGGGTTGCAGCCCGGGGTGGTCGAGATTGGAGACGGGGACAATCATCTATCTCTAAAGGTGGCGCTTTATGCCTTGTGTTCTTTCAGGCGTTTTTTCAAGGCTTCGACGAGATTGTGGATGTCTTCCTCGGTGGTGTCGAACGAGCACAT
>DBXQ01000025.1 GCA_002309955.1 Bacteroidales bacterium UBA1208 | reverse complement strand
GTGGAGGTGCGGAGGGTGTAGCTGAGTGTGAAGTTATGCATCGAGGGTGTACGATAGGAGAGGTGGACGGAGGGTGAGGGAATGAGGTAGTTCTCGCGCGACACCTCGGTTGTATAGCCTGTATAGGTGGCAGTGCCGATGCTTTGTTCCAGCCTCAATCCCACTTTGGCGGCGAAGTTGCCAAAATTGCGCTTAAGGGTGAAGTAGCCGCCATACTCCTCATGGCGGTACCGCTTGGTGTAGCTCTGCAGCGTGTCGCGACGGTTGCCGGGCAGGGTGTCGCGGGTGTAGGTGCGGACGCTTGGGGTGTGGTAGTCGCCGGTTAGACCCGCCTCTATCTCCCAATGCTCGGCGAAGGGCAGCGAGTAGCCCACTTCGGCAGAGAGACCTACGCCGCCCCTGTTGATGCCCAAGTGGCGCACGGTGTAGTCGAGGGATGGCAGGCTGAGGTATTGGCGTTGCTCGGTACCGTCGGAGGTGTAGTTGAACCCATTGGCAGCGGTGCGAATCCAAAGCATCTGCCCTTTGTCGTCGAGACGATGGGAGAAATAAAGCCCGCCATAGTAGCCCACTTGAGGTATGGATGCTGTGCTGGTGGAGCGATAGCTGTAGTCGCCTGGATTGTAGATGAGTTCCTGCCATTGTATGTCGGCGGACGACTCGCTACGGTACCATGACGGGTAGGCTCCGCCCCAGAAGCTGAGGGAGCGCATGGTGTCGAAATCGTAGTTGCCGCTCAGGTAGAAATAGCTGCCGTGCCTCCAGTTGTCGCTATGGGCTGTGTAGGACTTGATGGTGGAGGTGTCGCCTTGCGGAGTGAGCAGGGCGGAACGGCCCGACTGGTCACTCCACGTGTGGCTGTAGTCGTATTCGGCATAGAGGTTGATGGAGAACTTNNTTGTTGCTATAGACATACGAGAGCCATGGCGACACCTGTGGGCGATGGTTGCCCGTGGCTCCGATGCTGATGAACTCGTTATGCAGAATCTTCTTGGAGGTGATGATATTGACCACGGGTCCGCTGCCGCCGTAGCGGGCGGAGGGGTTGGTGATGACCTCGATGCGGGCAATGCTGTTGGCAGGGAGGGTCTTGATGTACTGCCGCAGATTCTCGCCGCTGAGGTTGGATGGGCGGTCGTTGATCCACACCTCGACACTCTGTGAGCCACGCAGGGTGATATTGCCTTCGGCATCCACCTCTACGCCCGGGGCGTTCTGCAGGGCGTCGCTGGCGGTGCCGGTCTGCACGCTGGGGTCGTCAGCGGTGTTGTAGATATTCTTCTCGCCATCGACTGTATAAAGCGGTCGGTCGGCGGTAATTTTCACCTCTTCAAGTGCCTTAACCGAAGGCGAGAGGTAGAAATTGGTGTCGGAAATGGTGGCGGTGGTATCCTGCGAAACCCTTACGGTGTCGTTGACCTGGGCGTAGCTTACGCCCGCTACTGTCATCAGTGACAGCAGCAACATGATTTGCTTTGTCATATTATTATGAGGTTATCTTATTGTTATAAAGGTATCTGGGTATCTGGAATATGAAAACAATGGGTGTCGAGCGTGTATACGCTGCGAGGTGAATAATACCGGTCTGTGGTATCGCCGTCCCTGTTCTTCAGGACAATGCAATTGATAGCAATCCGACCATGTCGGTCGGCGATGAACAGCTGCGGCGAGCCTTCATACTGGCAGCGGAAGGGATGGTCGGCGTGGAACATGCGGTTGGCCCAGGGGGTGAACACCCCGGTGTCGGTGTGTTCCCATGCGGGGTTGTAGTGCATGTAAACGTCCTTCATGTCGTAGCCCAACGAGGGGAGCAGGTCGCGGTAACGTTTGGCGAAATGAGCGATGTTGCCGAGGGTGTCCTCCACCAGGTTGCCTACGGAATCGGGGGTTAGACGGTGAAGCCAGTTGAATCCCGCCACAAGATAGAACCGCCACTGGGTGGTGTCACGGTTGGCGTACATCGTGGCCAGCTCGTTGCGGAGGTGTTCGAGGCAGGGTTTGCATAGGATGTCGAAGAAATAGACCACCTTGTTGTGCGTCGTGTCGCTCTTGACGAGACGGGTAATCTCGTCGGTGGTGAGCATGGAAGGTTCCACTGCCTTGACCTGTTCAAAGGTCAGCACACCTTTCTCCTGCTCCTCGGCTGGGTGGCTGTTGCACCCAATAAACATGAGTGCAACAGCTGCCAGCAGTATGATATGCTTTAATGCTTGTGCCATGGCTTTTAGGGTTCAATCTGTTGGGCTAATGAGTCGGCGTAGTGTTTGTTGATGGCTTTCAGCGTCACTTCGAGAATGAAGCGGTCGCCCTCCATCAGGGGGTTGTAGTAGCTGGTGGTGTCGTAGAGTTGGCGGGCGTTGGGGTTGATGGTGTTGTTATCAAAGTGCCACCCTTTGCAGAATTCCCTTTCGGTCTTGCCAGAATGTGTTTTGTACTCATGGACGCAAGTGTAGTCGGCGGTAGTGGTCGAGCCCAGCAGACGGTTCTTGTTGCTCCAATCGACGGGATACTCTGAACCATAGGAGACCTCCACTCGGGGATAGATGGTGTCGTTTTCAGTGCGTATGTTGAACTCAATTATCTCGTCACCCACCTTTTTTGAGTTGGAAACCGTAACGGTGTCAATGCGGTAGCGGTACATGGGCAGGCCTTTGAGTGCCTTGACTATCCCTTCAATCGGGTCGGCGTTGACAAAACGCAGCTTGATGCTGTCGCCGTCGCAGTGGAGGGTTTCGAGCGTCATGTCGAGCCATGGATTGCCTGTGCTGTCAAAGAGATGGAGGCCGTCGTCGTCAATTGTGTAGGAAAAGAGTTGCGCGCTTCCTGCTGTGTCGCGGGAAAGCATGTGCAGCCGTCCGTCGCGGTGGAAGCAAAACAGACGGTTTTCAAGTCCCATGAACTTATTGCATTGGAGGGTAGGTTCGGCAGGGTTGTCCGACTTGAGTTCAATGGAGCTTACTTCGTAGAAGCCTTCCATCGTTTGACGTGAGACACATCCCGCCAGCAGCACCACAAACGCGATGGGCAGCACGACGAGCGGCAGAAGCCCTCCGTGGCGGGAGCGGCGCCGTGCCATCATGGCGATGCGTTTCTTCACCAACGAGTAGTCGAAAGTATTGCCTATGGCGCTATACGGTTTGCCGCTCACCTGATGGTAGAACAACTCGGCATAGGCGGCGCCGCTGTCGGTTGCCAGCATTGCGTTGTCGGCCTGGTATTCATGCACACGCTTCAATTCACGCTGGTAGAGATAAACAAACGGATTGAACCAAAGTATTACTTTAACTACTTCGCTCAACAAGAGGTCAAGCGTGTGACGTTGGCGCACATGTACCATTTCGTGTCCAATAAGCTGCTGCATCTCGGTTGGGCTGAAACCGTTACGGCCTAAGACAATATGTTTGCCAAAGGAGTAGGCGGGTGTGTCGTCATTCAGTACGCTGACCTTGACACCATCCTGCATCTTATATTGCAGTCGGCCAAGGCGGCGTTGGAGTCTTGCCAGTCTTATGGTTAAGAGTATCATGGTGGCGGCAACACCTATCCAATAGATGATGGGCAGAATGTCCACCACTTTGTCAAGGATGGTCGAGGTGGTCCCTCCTTCTGACAGGTTGATTCGTCTCATTCCGTTATTATCCTGAGTAAGCTTGATTTCAGATACGCTACCTTTAGTACTGGTATAAGTCATAGCCATGCCGTCAGGTGTGGTGCTGTAGGCCAACTGCGCCGTCTCTGCGGCATCGTTGCCGTCATAGTTTGCCTGCCGTATGAGCGGCAGATGGATGAGGGGTAGCATCAGTGACAACAATAGGGTGCCCAGCAGATAGTAGCGCACCATGGTGAAACGGGTTTCGCGCCGCATCAGCAGCCAGTAGGAGCCGAAGAAAAGCACAGTGCCAATGGTGGCAAGGAGGAGGTATTTCATTGCTGGTCCTCCTTACCTTTGCGCTTTTCTTCAATGATGCGGCTCAAAGCCTCCAGTTCCTCATTAGTCACCTCTCCCCCATCGAGGAAGAAGGATACTAACGAGGTGTAGGATGAGGAAAAGTAGTTCTTCATCAGCGTGCCCAGCATCCGTCCCTTGTATGCCTCGCGACTGACGAGGGGATAATACTGGTTGTTGCCGTTGAAATCTTTGTGACCCACATAGCCCTTCTGTTCAAGGATGCGGATTTCGGTGAGCACGGTGCGGTATGCGGGCTTGGGTTCTTCGACGGCGGCAGCGATGTCGCCTGCAAAGCCTTTGCCTACTTGCCACACGGCCTGCATCACCTGCTCCTCGGCCTTGGTAAGCGTTGTGGTGGGTTCTTGTTTCTTTCTTGCCATAGATGTTAGATTTTGAATTAAACCTATGATTAAATATTTAATCACCACCAAAACGCCAAACACAAAATATTATTGTGCCAATATGATTATTTTTTTAATCCAATAAACAGAACTAACAATAATATGTTGTACAACAAGTGTATAATATGCATAAAAAAATGAAATCCGCGGCAAATATTTTATATTTTTGCCGCGGAAATGGGTGTGTATTTGCGTCAAAGAAGGTGGAATGAGGTTTGCATTATGGGGACTGTCGAGCCAGTATGGGAGAGCCCATAGGTTTTCTTTAGGTCGTCCTCGCGATGGAATTGCAGTGAGCCGCCGATGGTGATTGAAGTGCCATAAAGGGGCGTGCTGTAGTCGAGTGTGAGGAGGCTGGTGGCAGGGTCGTAGGTGAAGGGGTGTTGAATGCCGTTAATACGGATGGAGCCAGAGTGTGTCGTGCTGTCGTATTGCCAGAGGAAAGAGGTGCCTGCACAGGTGCTTCCCGCACAATAGTTAATCTGACCACCCCAACCATACTCCCAGAAGTCTAA
>DBXQ01000016.1:8769-8939 GCA_002309955.1 Bacteroidales bacterium UBA1208 | reverse complement strand
AGGGTGGGCAGATACTCGTCGTCGGGGCTGTTGATGGCAGGACCCATGTTCACGGGGGTGAAGGGCACGGGGTTGGCCATAGCCTCGCGGCGGAAGGCGATACACTTCAGGTCGTGTTCGGCTCCGGCTCCCCAGCGTTTGTGCTTCCCTTTGTCGGTGCGGAGAAAGGT
>DBXQ01000016.1:3101-8676 GCA_002309955.1 Bacteroidales bacterium UBA1208 | reverse complement strand
TGTTCGAAGGCTTTGACGGGGTTGGAAGAGAGCAGGCTTTGGCCTTTCTCGAACTCGGATACGGCTTTCTTATTGTCGACAGTATACTGTGCCGAGACCATGGTGGCGGCCATAACGAAGAGGATTAAAATGACTATCTTTCGCATATCGGTGTGGAATCGTTGGGTCATCCAATTATGATAACGCAAAATGTCTCGCTTTATTGCCGGGAGGTGGCGAGAAGAATGTGTTAATGTGTGAATGTGTAAATGTGTGAATGTGTAAATCAGATTGACGAATTAACGCATTCACGAATTTACACATTCATTCAATCGCTATCTTGTGGTATTTGCTGATGGCGGAGATGACGCGGATGTCGAAAAAGCCAAGGGGCATGCGGAAATGCTGGTGGGCGAGGGTTTCTATCTTGAGCATGTGGGACTCGACGGCAAGGCTCAGGATAGACTCCCATTTGACTTCCACCACAAGGGGTGTGGTGAGGAACAATTGAACCTTTAGCCGCTGCCAGATGGTTGGGTGCTCCATGGTCTCGTAGGCGCCGTCGAGCAGCAGCATCTCGGGGCCTACCTGTATCTTGGAGCGGAGCATCGTGGTGCTGAAACGCAGCAGAAGCACCATGTAGGAGATTAGGAATACGAAGATGGCATAGCCCCAGAAATCGTCAAGGGAACCGCTGAATAGTCCCCAAAGAAAGAGTCCGATGCAGAAGAGACAGATGGCAATCATGAACCATGCGCCGCCACGGGCTTTGAAGGTGGTGGTTTTCTTGTGTCCCGGCACTGGGTCATTCTTGGCCTCTCGTTGTTCGAGATGGCGTAGAACAGCGTTGACTACGTGTTGGGTTAGGAGGTTGTCGGTCATTTCCCCTGTCCTAATTGGATATAGTAGTGGTCGACGGGGGTGAAGTCGCTGGTATCGTCCTTGTAGTTTGGGTCGGGCATGTACCACCATTGTGACTCAAAGAAACGGCGTAGGCGGGCATCGCGGAACACATGTCCGCGGTGGGCGTAGGGGAGGTTGCGCAGCACTCGCTGGCAGAAAGCCTTGTCTTTGGGGTCAAGCTCTTCCGCCCAGATGTTCTCGAACAGAATCACCGAGCGGGAGCGGTCGTAGGCAGCGGCGACGTGGAAGAGGTGATTTTCGTAACACTTGTCCCATCCAGCCCCTGTGATGCTGAGTTCCTTGGTGGGCTTGAAGTTAGTGAGGTGCAGGGTGATGGCACCATTGCGCAGGGCAAACTCGTAGCAGGGAGTGTCCCAAAGCTTGCTTTTGCGCATCTTATAGGGTGTACCGTCGCTGACGGGTGTGAAGCCGGAAGGAAACACCTCGATGGGGATGGTGAAGTGCTTGGCGGTGTTGTCGGCACGGATAACCAGTGTGAAATCGTCAATCTGTCCGTTTGCCCAGCGGGTGGCGGGCGTGAGTTTGTAATCCACCATATAGGGGCATCCTATGGAAAAGGAGGTGCGGTAGGTGTAGGTGTGGTGTACGCGGTTCAATCCCGGCTTGAAGTCGGCATTGAAATAGTAAACATAGGCGAAATCCGTCCCTTTGGCATTCTCGCTTTCTTCGGGGGTGAAACCTTTCTTGAAGAGCTGTACTCCCCATACCTCGTATTGTGTGGTGGTGTCGATCGGCTCTAACCGTCCTGTCCCTGCACGGCAAGCGGCATTGGCGTAGGGCAGCATGGTGCCGTTCATCTCAACGGTGAAGTCCTTGATATGGGGATGCACCCCGGAAGGGTGGAACTTCCAGTCGTCGTTGTATGAGGGGTCGGCCTCGAAACCCATCAACACCCGCTTGCTCTGCTGGCCGGGGTTCCAGAATTCGTAATAAACATCCACATGGGCGAAGCCGTCATCCATCAGGCGGATGGTGAGAATCTCTTTGCGCACGCTGATGTCCGTTTCCATGAGGGGGACGAGATGGTTGCCTTTGGTGAAATAAACGCCATCGTTGGCATGCAAACCTATCGGCAATAACAGTACAAGCAAAGCAACCCATCGTATCTGCATATGGGAGTAAAGCCTTGCACGGATTGATTGTTTTGTTCTTTCTTTCATATAACTCATAAACGCGAAGGATGGTACTTTATTGTGATTGTACTTCGAAAAAAGAATTGGGTTGTACCCTTTTTATTGATTCCCCTGCAACATGGGAATGATTGTTCCTTGTATTTGTCTGGTGAGACGCAATATCAACCTTTTTCTTACTCGGTTTCTCAAAAAAATTTGATAAAACATAAGATAAAACCTTATAAATTAAAAAAAATATGTAAATTTGCAATTTGAATCAAAAGGAAAAAATGTATATTAAAAAATAATTAGTGCTATGGGTATCAGTATTTTTGCTTTAATAATAGGAGCCATATTTGTCAACAATGTAGTGTTGGCACAATTCCTTGGCATTTGCCCTTTCTTGGGTGTTTCGAAAGATGTGAAGAGTTCTGTCGGCATGGGAGGTGCCGTGCTTTTCGTAATGTTGCTTGCCACCCTTGTCACATACCTTATATATAATTATGTGCTGGTGCCATTCAATTTGGGCTATCTGCAAACTATTGCATACATCCTTGTTATTGCCGGATTGGTGCAGATGGTTGAAATTATTCTCAAAAAGATTGCTCCCGCTTTGTATCAAACTCTGGGTGTTTTTCTGCCCCTTATCACCACCAACTGTGCAGTGCTTGGCGTAGCCATCTTGGTTGTGCAGAAGAACATGAATCTTCTTGAGAGCATGGTTTACGCAGCCAGTATTGCTGTTGGATTCACTTTGGCACTGGTTATCTTTGCCGGTCTTCGTGAACACATGGAGCTCACGGGTGTCCCCAAGGGTATGAAAGGTGTGCCTATCGCATTGGTCACTGCAGGCATCCTGGCTATGGCATTTATGGGCTTTAATGGCCTCGTTCCACTGCCGTAAATGTGTCGAAAATAGGTCGAATTTTGCTTTTCTTGCGTCTAAAAATGTCTGAATTTCAAGAAAAAAGATTGGTGCAAGAGCAAAAATCAATTTTTTAACATTTTGAATTTTAACATTTTGTACAGCCATTAAGATTTTTTGACATTTTTTTTCTTTTTACTCTTGGAAAATGTAGTACTTTTGCATCCGATTTCAGACAGAAAAACTGTCGGTAATCAAAGCAAAGAAAACAATTTAAACAAATAAAGATAACTTTAAAAAATTCAAAGAGATGAAAAAAGTAATGTTCCTTATGGCTGTTGCCGGCATGTTTGCCTTCGCAGCTTGCAACAACACCCCCGCCGAGTCCGAAAACGTTGACACCGCCGCTATCGCTGAAGAGATGGTTGAAGAGCCCATCGTTGACAGCGCTGTTGAGGCTGTTGAGGCTATGGCTGAAGAGGCTGTTGCCGAGGTTGCCGAATAATTTTCGACATTACCAAAAAAATGGAGAGGACTGCCCATTAGGGCGGTCCTCTTTCTTTTTATTCATCACTTATTGGTTTTTTTATTGCCGTTTCGCCTTTTTTTTGTATCTTTGCATTTTGCGGATTCGCTCCGCATAGGTTTATTTTATTCATCTATCATTCTATGTCTATGACTGATACTAACAAGCGTGAGATTGTGTGCAGTGGCATCCGCCCCACTGGCAACCTGCACTTGGGTAACTATTTCGGTGCCCTTCGTAACTTTGTAAAGATGCAGGATGAGTATGACTGTTACTTTTTTGTGGCAGACTATCATTCGCTCACTACCCATCCCACCCCTGATAATTTATATCAGAATGCCCGTCAGATTCTGGTGCAATACCTTGCCGCTGGCCTCGACCCCGAGCGTTCAACCCTCTATTTCCAGAGCGACCTGCCACAGACTGTCGAGCTCTATCTGTTCTTCAACATGAATGCCTATCTTGGCGAGTTGGAGCGCGTCACCTCTTTCAAGGACAAAGTGCGCCAGAATCCCAACAATGTCAACGCCGGCCTGCTGACCTATCCCACCCTCATGGCCGCCGACATCCTTATCCACAAAGCCACTCGCGTGCCCGTAGGCAAAGACCAGGAGCAACATCTCGAAATGACCCGTACCTATGCCCAACGTTTCAACAGCATGTATGGTAGCGAGGTCTTTCCCTTGCCACAGGCTGTTGGCTCGAGTGGCAACCTTGTCAAGATCCCGGCTCTTAATGGCAGTGGCAAAATGGGGAAGAGCGAAGGCGAAGCCAGCACCATCTTTTTGACCGATGAACCCTCCGTTATCCGCAAGAAAATCATGAAGGCAAAAAGTGACAGTGGCCCCACCGAGATGAACCAGAAGAAACCCGAGGAGATTGAGAACCTCTTCTCCCTGCTGAAGGCTGTTTCCAAGCCGGAGACCGTCGAATATTTCGACGACCTCTACAACCGCTGCCAAATTCGCTACGGCGACCTCAAGAAGCAGCTTGCAGAAGACATGGTGGCCTTTGTCGAGCCCCTGCGTCAGCGCATCCTCGAAGTCGGTTCCGACGAGGAAGGTCTGCGTCGCATCATCGACCGCGGCAAAGAGAAAGCCCGTGCCAGCGCCGACCGTACCATCCACGAAGTGCGCCACGTAATAGGCTACAGAAATTAACCCTCTATTATTCTATCCTATCTATCCAATCTATTATGAAGAACAATCGTTACTGTGTCATAATGGCCGGTGGCATCGGAAGCCGCTTCTGGCCTCTCAGCAAGAACAACTACCCCAAGCAGTTCCTCGACATTCTGGGGACGGGCAAAAGTTTCATCCGCGCCACCTTTGAGCGGTTTCTGCCTGTGGTTCCTGCCGAAAACTTCTTGGTCGTGACCAATGCCGCCTACAAGAGCATGGTGTTGGAGCATCTGCCCGAACTTAAGCCCGATCAGGTGCTTTGCGAGCCCATGCGCCGCAATACCGCGCCCTGCATCGCCTACGCCAACTATCGTATCCTTTCCCGCTGTCCCGAAGCTGCCATTGTGGTGACACCTGCCGACCATCTCGTCACCAACGAAGTGGAATTCCAGCGCATCATCCGTGTGGGAATGGACTTTGTCGAAAATCCCGCCCATCGTGATGCGCTCCTCACCATCGGCATCAAGCCTTCACGTCCCGAGACGGGCTACGGCTACATCGAATGGAATGCCAACCGCGACGCCTCATCGGCCGAGGAGGTGAAGCCCATGGTCAACTTCAAGGAAAAACCCAATCTGGAGACTGCCAAACAGTACCTCGCCTCGGGTCGCTACCTGTGGAACGCTGGCATCTTCGTCTGGTCGTTGCAGGGTATCCGCAACGCCTACCACGACTACCTGCCCGACATGGAGCAACTCTTCGACAGCGGCCGTGACCTCTTCGGCACCGAGAAGGAACAGGCTTTCATCAACGATATGTTCCCGCAGTGCGAAAACATCAGCATCGACTACGGTGTGATGGAACGCTCCCCCAACCGCTACACCATCCCTGCCGACTTTGGTTGGAGCGACATCGGTACCTGGGGCTCCCTCTACGAGCACGCCGCCCACGACGCTTCCCAGAATGCTGTCAGTGGCCACGCCGTGCTGGAGGATACCCGTTGCAGTGTCGTCAATATCGAGCCCGGCTATGAAGCCGTCGTGCAGGG
>DBXQ01000016.1:0-3055 GCA_002309955.1 Bacteroidales bacterium UBA1208 | reverse complement strand
CTCGACGACGAGCAGAACATCAAGCACTGGATAGAACGCCTGCAGGCAACAATATTCCCATGAAGCAGGATTTTTTTCACATCGTGTGTAAGAAATCCTGCTTTTTTGCGTCTATATAGGTAAACAAAACTTACTGCAATGAAAAAGACACCGCTCATCCCCCTGTTTGCCGTTCTCCTGCTGGCGGCCTGCGATCCCGGCTATACCATGGAGTTTGCCATCGACAATCAAACCACCCATGCCGTCACCATCCAGTCGCTCCAGCCCGTCGACATTGCTGGACAAACCAACCACCTGCTCACCCCACTTTCGGCACCGGCGCAGACCGACACCGTTGTATGGGTGACCGGCGGATTGGGGCATGCCTCAATAAATATTATAGCCAAGGATATTGAATGGCACAACTACGGCGACAGCGTGCAACTCCGTTTCGACGACGGCCGCGCCCTCAACTACTACCGCGACAGTACCGGCTTCGATGCACTCTACCGTTTCGAGGATGCCAATGCCGACACCTCGCTCTACCGCTACGAGGAGATTGTCAACCAGCGACCGCCTTTCAAAGGCAATGCACGTTACGGCAAGCTCACCCTCATCATCACCGACAGCCTCTACAACCTGAGCCGCCCGCGTCCATGACCGACGACGAGTTCATAGCCCAGCTCTCGCAACACGAGCGCCTCCTGCACAGCATCAGCGTCACCTTTGCCCACGGCGATGCCGAGGCCGAGAAAGACATCTATCAGGAGATACTCTACAACCTGTGGCGCACCCGCGACCGCTACAACGGGCAGTGCTCACCCAAAAACTGGCTCTACCGTGTGGGGTTGAATACCGCCATCTCACTCTGGCGGCAGGAGAAGAAACGGGTGAAGACCACCCCGATAACGCCCCTCATGGAAGACACCGTCGCCGACGAGCCCTCCAACCCCCTCTACAATGAACTCTATCAGCTCATCGACCTCCTGTCTAAAGACGACCAGGCGTTGGTGTTCCTCTACATCGACGGTGCCACCGAAGAGGAGATGGCCTCTGTTCTTGGCATTTCGCAATCCAACGTGGGTGTCCGCATCCACCGTGTGAAACAAAAACTATCCAAACTAAAATCTTAAGCGTTATGGAAGATATACTGGACCAACTGCGCGATAGCCGCCTGAACCAACCTCCGCAGCGGCAGCGCGAAATCGACGTGCAGCGTCTCACCACGCACAACAAAGCCCACGCGGCCTATGGCCACCTGCGCTGGCGGCTCAACTGGGGCTTGCCCGGCAGCATCGTTATCCTTGCCGTCGTAGCGGTGCTGGCACCCCTCTACCTCACTCCACTGCCTTATTTGGTGTGCTATCTCGTCGTGCTGTGCATAGCCCTGATGAGGGTCATGATAGCCGTGCAGATGTACATCGCCATCCGTCACCTCGACCCCACGCGTCCTGTGGCCGAAGTCAACGCTTATGCCGACCGTATGACCCTCCTGCAACGCTTCAACCACCATTACACCCTCTACATCAAATTACCCCTCACTGTCTGTCTTGGTCCCCTCTTTGGGCCGCCCTTGGGTTTCGACTTCTTCAGCATTAGGTGGTTCGTCATCGTGTGGATTGTCCTCTGTGCCGTGCTCCTGCCCCTCAATGCATGGGGCATTGTGCGCTCTTTCCGTAAATTAGATGCCGCCATCGAAAACATCAAAAACAACAACTAAAAACATGCAGGTATGAAAACAACCAAATCATTCATCCTTTGTGTCATTATTGCGGCATTGATGACAAGTTGTGGTGTATACAACCCAATGACGGTACACATCCCCCTCATCCACGAGCGTGGCGAGGTGCAGGTAGAGGGTGCCTTACTGCCAACGACCAGATGGCCTGTCCCCCTCGACATGCGTGCCTCGGTGGCGTGGGGCATCTCTGACCATCTGGCTGTGCAGGCCGCTATCGACCCCTTCCGCTCTTATTCGCAGGCCATGGCCGGTTTATACTTCCCGCAGGAGAACAACTTTGTGTGGGAAATCTATGTCGGCGTGGGCACGGGCAAGGGCCGTCAGTCTAATATTGGGGGCAGGGAGCCTTGTACAATCCCCAGCGGAACGTTCCGGTCGGTCTTTGTGCAAGGCGATGCCGGGTGGCTCGAAATGACCCGCAAGGGCCATCTCGACCTCGCCTTCAGCCTCAAGACAGGTGTACTGATGGGCGAGATAAAGGAGGGCAAGGGTGTTCCTTATGAAGTGAACGGTGAATGGATAACAGATAATGCTACTACACTTGCCGACAATATACTGCTGGAGCCCACGGTTGAACTGCGCTTCGGCTGGGAGCGTTTCAAGTTCAACGTCAAGACTGGACTCTGCTATCTGGTGCCGTGGTGGCCCGAAGGCTACCACATCAGTTGGGGACTCCTCAGTCTCGGCGCCGGCATGAGCTACCGCTTCTGATTCCCTGCACCCGCTTTTTTCACGGTTCTGTAATAGGCGAAAGGGTTGGCAGTTATTTCACCTGCAGCACCTCGCCGTGGTCGTTGACGATGGCGCGGTAGAACCAGTCGGGGTAGGGGGGCTGTTGCGGGAAACGCACCACACCTGTCGGGGTGGTCTCGATTTGGCCGTCTTTCACATACTTGATGTTGCCGTCGATATACTTGGTCAGCAGCAGCTGGTCGAGGCGGTTCCAGGCTTCCATCATGATTTCGGCCAGGTGGTGGCTTAGGCCGGTGAGCTGGGCGGGGGTGGTAGTGGATTTCAGCTTCTCCACGCTGCTGATGAAGTAATCCTCACATTCCTTCTGCATGTTGCGCACGTCCACAATCATGGAGTCGTAGCGGAGATAGCAGAAGTTGCTGACGCGGTTGAAGAGCCAGAAGGCGGAGGTGGGAGAGTATTGGCTCATGGAGCCGTTGCCCTCGCGGAAGCAGAGGGGGATGCTGTCGATGGNNGGTGCTGTAGGTGTCGTCGACGCCGAACCAGATGATGCCGCCCAGATGGTCGGCAAAGCCTTTGCGGCATTGTGCCACAAAACTGAAGCCGGTCTGCTGGGTGGAGATGGCGCGCTCGTGGATGTAC
>DBXQ01000096.1 GCA_002309955.1 Bacteroidales bacterium UBA1208 | reverse complement strand
AGCTACGGCGTGGCCGCTGACGGCACGATGATGAGCACGATGGATCCCGACCTTATTTACAAAGGCTATGCCCGTCTCATCGGAATCGGCGGCATCGCCATGGCCGGCATCCTCGGCGTGATCAAGTCCGCCGGTGTCATCAAGACCTCGATGGGCACGATTTTCAAAGGCAACAAAGCCGCTGCCGACAATCCGCAGCAGCAAGTGCTCCGCACGCAGCGCGACATTTCCATGAAGATCATCCTTTTCGGTTTCATCGGTCTGCTGGTGCTGATGGGCATATTCTTTGCCTTCGGCGGTTTGCAGATGAATATCACCCAAGTAATTGTGGGACTGCTGATTGTCTTCATCTTCGCCTTCCTGTTCACCACGGTGGCGGCCACGGCCATTGCCACAGTGGGCAGCAACCCTGTGTCGGGCATGACGATGATGACGCTGATTCTCTCCTCCTTCATCCTGGCCGCCGTCGGTCTGAAAGGCACCGCCGGTATGGTCACCGCGCTGATTGTCGGCGGTATCGTCTGCTCGGCACTGGCGATGGCGGGCGGTTTCATCACCGACCTGAAAATCGGTTACTGGATCGGCTCCTCCCCGTACAAGCAGCAGGCTTTCAAGTTTGTGGGCACGTTGGTTTCCGCCCTCACGGTGGGTGCCGTCATCATCCTGTTGTCAAAGACTTACGGTTACGATGCCAACAACGGCGGTTTGGTGGCTCCGCAGGCCAACGCNNGCCATCGTCGAGCCGCTGATGTCGGGCCAGGGCGCACCGTGGATTCTCTACATTGTTGGTGCGGTCATCGCATTGCTTTTAGACAGAATCGGCATTCCGGCGCTGGCCTTCTCGCTCGGTATGTTCATCCCGTTGCAGCTGAACATCCCCTTGCTGGTGGGTGGGGCCATCGCGTGGTACGTCGGCAGCCGCAGCAAAGACGAGGAAATCAACAAACTGCGCAAGGACAAAGGTACGCTGTTAGCGTCCGGTTTGCTGGCGGGTGCTGCCATCTTCGGCGTCATCAGCGCCATCCTGGCCTCCACCGGAGCCGACCTCTCCATGCCGGAATGTTATGTGAAATCCCCGTGGGCAGGCATTGCCGCCATCGTGATGTACGTGGCCCTCTGCGCCTACCTGATTTTGCATTCCATGTCGGTGAAGAAGGAATAAAACCGTTATTGGTGACGAAATATTTTGTAGAGACGATGTGCACATCGTCTCTACGTTGTTTATACCCTATGCCAAACCGGGAGAATTATACGATTGTATTAGGTTGTTGATTTATATCATATTGATTTTCAACAAATTACCCTCAATTTAACAATATTTTGCAACGTATGTTTTGAAAATTACAAAAAAATATGTACGTTTGCAGCATTGTTTTTTCAAACATTGCTATTATGAAAAAGAGCATACTGCTTTTTGTTCTGATTGGGTGGTTTTGTTGCTTTCGGGCGGAGGCCCAACAGAATATAATTCTGACGGGGTGCGACAATTTTGGCGGTTATGTGCAGTTGCACCATGCCATCATTGAGGATCTCACCCAAGGTTGGATCGACACGATATTTTATCCTGATACTATCTTTATTTTGCCGGAAGCAGGGGGCGAAGAAGAGGAAGAAGGTGTGGAAGATTATTATCGGGCGAAGGGACTTTTTTTGTCGCAGAACACGCCAAACCCTTTTGACGGGACGACGGATTTCATAATCACCATCCCTTACGAGGATAATACCGTCGTTGAGGTGTTCGATATGGCGGGACGGCGGGTGACGCACAAGTCGCTTCGCCTTCAGCCGGGCGCCCATGCTTTCCGGGTTTGGCTGAGCCCGCCGCAACAGTATGTATTGAAGGTTTGGACATCCCATGAAGAAGCTGCCATCAAGATGGTGAACAATGGTATGGGTGGAGATTGTCGCATCGCTTACGACGGGGCAATCGCATGGAACAATGCTTTAAAATCCGTCCGCAGCGGCGGATACGAAGAGGGTGACCTTTTGCACATCGTTGGATTCCGCCGGTCGGGCGATGTTTTTCAAACAAGTGACACTGTGGAAATCAACACTTTGCCGAACGGGCCCGTGTCTTTGACGTTTGACAATTGCGCGTGGGTGTCCTCCGCCGACAGTCCATACGTGGTGACGGGAGATGTGGCTTCCATCACGCGCACCTCGGCCGTATGCAGCGGTGAGATCGTATGGGAGGGATTTTCTCCTGTGGTGGAACGTGGCATTTGTTGGGACACGCTTCCGGCCCCCACTCTCATCGAGGGATACATCCCATCAGGGGAGGGAGCGGGTGTCTTCAGTGTCACGTTGTCGGACCTAACTCCGGAAACGGACTACTACTATCGTGCCTACGCCACCACGCCTTGCGGCACAGTATACGGCGAGTCCGTACACTTCACTTCTGGGGCATATCAGGCCCCGACCGTTGTAACCGACTCAGTCACAGCCATCACCGACACATCCGCTCTATTAGGGGGCTTTGTCGTGGACGATGGCGGCATGCCCATTTTGGAGAGGGGCTTTTGCTGGGGAGCGCCGACACTACTTGCCGATAGTTGTTTCGTAACTCCTTCAGTCATTGATACCTTTAGTTCTTCATTGACGGGGCTTGCGTTCGCCACCCAATATTATGTGATAGCATACGCCACGAACGAGCGAGGCACCAGTTACGGAGCGCTGCTTGAATTTACTACAGCGGCTGTTTTGCCGGAAGTGGCTTTGGACACCATCACCGACATAGGCTCTTCGTACGCTACCTGTCGTGGCACGCTACTGTCCGACGGCGGCGACACTGCCACGGTGGTCGGACTTTGCTGGGCCGCTTCCATTCATCCCACAATTACGGACAGCCATGTCGAATGGGACGGGGCTGCAGGCACATTCAGCCGGATTATCGGCGGTATCCACGACTCTGTCTGTTATGTGCGTCCTTACGCCACAAATTCGGTAGGGACTGTTTACGGCAACACCCTCTCGTTTGAGCCGGACACGATGCCCACCTCCGTACACGTTTCGTTAGTGCATCTTGACCACGATTACGCCACCATAAGAGTCACCATTGTCTGCGACAGCACTGCGGCCATTGATAGTCGCGGGCTTTGTATGGACACCCTTCCGCAGCCGGATTTGTCAGACCTGGAGTTCCCCGCGGTGAATGCCGTAAATACATTTGATACCCATATCGGTGACCTTGAGCGTGCCTCCACCTACTATTTGCGCGGGCATTGCATTTCAAATGGAACTCTTATGTACAGCGATGACTATGTGCTGCTGACCGTGGCTGAAGACGGGCAGCCCTGCGTAGGCACTCCCACACTGACCGACTGGGATGGACATGTCTATAACACCGTACAGGTGGGAGCACAATGTTGGATGCGGTCAAACCTATACACTTCGCACTTCCCGGACGGTTCTGCCATCCCTAATGGGCAACCGGGCGCGAGCCTGTCTTCCAAGTATGATCCTTACTATTACCGTCTTACATACGATGCTAATTTGACTCCCTTATACGGATATGGCTACAACTGGAAAGCCCTGACCAAAAGATCCTCTACCACGGAGATTGACCCGCAAGGTGTCTGCCCCGACGGCTGGCATATTCCTGATGATGCCGAGTGGATGACGTTGAAAAGTTATACGGGCACCCATTATGCCTGTGGAGGCGACAGCACCTATGTGGGCAAGGCCCTTGCGGATATTTCGCAGTGGAACTCTTCAACAGTGAACTGTTCCCCCGGAGCCTATCCATCCAACAACAATCTCACTGGATTTTCTGCGATTGCAGCCGGAGGATATATTAGCAATCCCTTCCATGCGAACCAAATAGCCTACCTGTGGAGTCGGAGCTGTCATTACACGTTCAACTCCACCCCATACTATAGCTATGCTCATGTTTTCAAGATTTCATATAACAGCCCAACTCTGGATTATGACACTTATTACTACGATCGTGCTTTTCCTGTACGATGTGTGAGAAATGATTTATAATAGAAATACATCTAAAATATTCAATATGAAAAAAATAGCTTTGTTTCTTGCTATTATTGGATTATATTCCTTTTATAGCGTTGATGCCCAAGATATTACTGTAGCTGACGGAACGACCCAACTCCCCTATTTCCCGTTATCAGGTTACCATTGGAATCAATCACAACATTCGCAATCCATATATCCATCTTCGATGCTTACCGAATTGCAAGGCAAGTATATCACCACTCTGACATGGTATATGGTGGCTGCCCAAGGCACATGGCTGGATTCTCGGGTACAGACCATCCGATTAGGAATTACCACGGACGAAAACCTTAATAACGGGATGATAGACGCCAATACTTCTGTTGTGTGGTCCGGCCCATTTTCAGCATATTTTGTAAGCGATATTATACGCATACCCTTGGATACTCCTTTTCTATATAATGGCGGTAATCTTTTGGTCGAAGTCATCAAGGCGGGGAGTTCCGATACGTATCGGGGTGAGTCTTATTATGGGCAAACCCAATCCGACATTATGTCTCTTAACCAAGTGGGTACATACTATGCACCCTATACAGCGGACTTCCTTCCCAAGCTGACCTTCACCTGTCAGGATGGGCTCTGTTCCTATCCCGAATTTTTGGAGGTTTCCGACATAGCCGTCGAATCGGCAACACTTTCATGGAAACCTGGCATTCTCGGTAGTGCCGACCAGTACGTGGTGGCCTATCGCAGCAATACCGAAACGGAATACACGGAGGTTGCCGTCAACGACACCTTCCTCACGCTGACGGATCTTCATCCTATCACGACCTATTTATGGAAAGTACAGGCCGTCTGTTCCGACACGTTGTCCAGCGACTGGAGTTTGGAGAGCTCCTTCACCACGCATCGGCGACTGGCGACCATCCCTTATTACTGCAATTTTGAGGATTCCACAGAGAATGTGAACTGGTGCCTGCCTATCAATCCCGATGCGGAAGCAAACAGATGGTACACAGGAACGTACATCTCCTGTAGCGAATCCCATTCTTTGTATGTGTCAAGTAACGGCGGTGCCACAAACCTCACCTACGGCTTTGGCACCAATTATCCGGCCTGGGCTTATCGGGAATTTTTAATAGATACATTGTATCCCCAATACCATATCACCTTTAAACACCGTGGTTATGAGCATTATACAGCATATTGGGGGCCTCCTGCCACCCTCTTCAATGCCGTTCCGCCCGTACTCCAACCCGATGGTTCTGTACGCTTGAGTGACAACCAATCTTTGCCTCAAGACAGTGTCTGGATGACACATAGCTACTCCTTCAGCGTGGCGACACCGGGAACCTATCGTCTCTATTTCGACTGGCGAACAGCTTTCTATCCCAACAGCGGCAAGCCTGCTGCCTCCATTGACGACATTTCCATCGAGGGC
>DBXQ01000030.1 GCA_002309955.1 Bacteroidales bacterium UBA1208 | reverse complement strand
AAATAAAAAGGCCTGCCCACTCATAGGGACGCACCAAGCAAGGTCGTAAACAGCTTGATTGCGACCGCTGTGAGTTCAACAGGAACCACCCTGTAACAGCCATGGATTAATGTCTATTACAGGGTGATTCCTGTTTATGTACCCTTAGCGGAGGCCACATTTGAAAGCACGTCCCTGCAGGGCGCCAAGTCCATCCGCCGCCCACCCCCACACTGCACCGTGTTCGCGCAGGGGTATAGCGAGGCCGATCCTTCGCTCTTCCTTCGCTCTTCCTTCGCTCGTTCTCCCATCGTTCTCCCATCGTTCTCCCATCGTTCTTCCTTTATCAAAGGATAAATGGTGGTATATGATAGGGGGATGTAACGACGGACGAGGGGAGGCAGGGGTATAAAGCCTTGCCCCGGCCTGCCCGTTCTACGAAAGTAGGACATTTTGTCATGCAGAAAAAAGAAAAAAAGGCACAATTTACGTCATTTTGTCAGTATAGAAAATATGGCACAGTGGTTGCAGGATATAAGGTGTCTGCGGACGCAAGGAACCGCCGACAGAAAGCAAAAAGGTTGCCCCGGCAACCAAACAAAACAAGATAATAAAAAATTAAAAATAGGAGATTAAAACCATGTTACTCACAACAAGAAATCAGAATTTTATGCCTTCGTTATTCAACGAACTGCTTAATTGGAACAACTGGAACTACGGCACCTGCGACGAGCACAGCCCAATGCCGAAGATGAACGTGAGCGAGAGTGACAAGAGCTACGAGCTGGAGCTGTCGGTTCCGGGACTGAGCAAAGACGACCTGAGTTTGAGCATTGACAGCGAGAACAACCTGGTTATCGAGATGGTGAAAAAAGAAGAGAAGAAGGAGGAGAAGAAAGACCGCCACTATCTGCGCCATGAGTTCAGCACACTGCAGTTCAAACAGATGTTCAGCCTGCCCGAGAATGTCAAGAAGGAGGCCATCAGTGCGAAGGTGGAACACGGCATCCTGTCCATCAATCTGCCCAAATTCACCAACGAAGAGAAACAAGCCATGTCTCAGCAAATAACGATTCAATAATCGCAATTGCCCCGACACGCAACCAAAGAAGAACAGCCGAACAGGCTGTTCTTTTTATTATTATATATTTAATTTGTCGGAATGAAATAAAATTCGTATTTTTGCATTTTCGAAATGCTGAACAAAATGGAACAAAGACCCCACATGGATCCTTCGGAGATAACCGCAAAACATGTTGACATACAAAAGATTCTTGCCAACAAGAAAGTCCGACTGCCCAACTGGGCGACACGGATGATGGAGCGGTTGCTGCATATAGACGAAATCAATTCGACCATCTACCGCCACCGCGACAAATTCGGGCTCGACTTTGTGCATGCCTTCCTTGAAGGCACGCATCCCGAAGACCTAAACGCGAAGATAGAAGTCATCAACCCGGAGAATATCCCCACCGAGGGATACCTGATAGTGGCAGGCAACCACCCGTTGGGAGGGCCTGACGGACTGGCGTTGATGGCCGCCGTGGGGCGCTACCGACAAGATATCCAGTTCCCCGTCACCGATTTCCTGCTCTATCTCCCCGGCCCGGCACCCCTGTTTGTGCCCATCGACAAGGTGAACCGCAACAATGCCAATGTCAATGCCCTCGAGGAGGCTTTCGGGGGGCAGAACTGTCTGCTCTACTTCCCCGCCGGGCTGTGTTCGCGCAAACAGAAGAACGGCGAGATCCGTGACCTGGAATGGAAGCCCACGTTCATCAAAAAGGCAGTCCGCTACCAGCGCGACATAGTGCCTTTCTTCTTTGACGCCCGCAACCGCGAACGGTTTTACAACATTGCCCGGTTGCGCGAACGGCTCGGTATCAAGTTCAATTTCGAGATGGCACTGCTGCCGGCCGAGATGTTTGCCCAGCGCGGCAAGACGATGCACTTCACTATAGGCAAGCCCATCCCCTACACCACTTTCGACAAACGCCATTCGGCCAAAGAGTGGGCCCAGATGGTCAAGGAGCATTGCTACAGACTGAAAGACGACCCCCGTGCCGAATTTGAACCTTGAAGGGCGGAGTCCCGCAACCACGAAGACCTTTCGAACCCAAACCCATTACAACACTGACCTAAACACCTCATCAAAACAATGGATATAGATACATCATACATCATCCCCCCTGTACCCCGCGACCTTATCAAGGCCGAACTGAAACACAAGAATTTTCTCCGCATGACCAACAGCGGGAACAAGGAGATTTATATAACCACCGCCCATATTTCGCCCAACATCATGCGCGAGATAGGACGGCTGCGCGAGCTCAGTTTTGCCCTTGACGGCGGCGGAACCGGGAAGGACTGCGACATTGACGAGTTCGACACCATGCCCGAGCCTTACTGCTTCAAGCAGCTTTTTGTGTGGAGTCCCGAAGACGAGGAGATTGTGGGCGGCTACCGCTTTATACACGGCAGCAACATGATGCGCCGCGAGGACGGAAGCATCGCAACTCCTACGGCCGAGTTGTTCCAATATTCAGACCTGTTTATAGAGAACTACCTGCCCTACACCGTTGAGCTGGGACGCGCCTTTGTGCAGCCCGACTTCCAGCCCGGCAACAACCTGCGCAAAGGGCTTTATTCGCTCGACAACCTGTGGGACGGTTTGGGCGCCATAGCACTTGAGATACCCGAAACGCTGTACTTCTTTGGGAAAATCACCATGTATCCACAGATGAACCGCCGGGCCAAGGATTTGATACTCTATTTCTACCAGAAACATTTCCCCGACCCCGAAGGGCTTGTGTGGCCTTACACCCAGCTCAAAATCCAGTCGGACTATAACGAGTTGCACGAACTCTTCAATGGCCGAAACTATAAGGAGGACTACCAGATATTGGTGCGCAGTGTGCGTGCCGTGGGCTGCACAGTGCCGGCCATGATAAACGCCTACATGAATCTGACGCCCACCATGCGCTCGTTCGGCACAGCCATCAACACCGAATTCGGCAACACCGACGAGACCGGCATATTGGTGACCCTGCGCGACATTGTGCCAGACAAGCGCAAACGCTATATCGAATCGTACGAGACCAAGAACCGGGTGCTGGACCGCCTGCGCCTTTTCCGCATCAACATGAAACAGTTGCCCTGGTGGAAACAGACCAATGAATCGGAAAAGCTTGAACTGAAACGGCTCAAACACCTGAAAGAGGTTTCGGACAGGACCAACGATTCTTCATCGAAAAAGAGCAAACGGAACCCTTCGACACGCCCCAATAACAATTAACAATCACCGAACCACCACCCCCCGATGGAGATAAAGACCGCCACCTTTGTCATAAGCAACAGCGACTACCGCAAATGCCCCGACACACCGTTGCCCGAATATGCATTCATCGGGCGCAGCAATGTGGGCAAGTCGTCGCTTATCAATATGCTCACCCACAACAAGAGTCTGGCCAAAACAAGCGTGAAACCCGGCAAGACCCAACTCATCAACCACTTCATCATCAACAACCAATGGTATCTTGTCGACCTGCCGGGATATGGCTATGCACGCATCTCCAAAACATCGCGGAGCCAATGGCAACGCATGATTACGGATTATATGCTGCACAGGCCAAACCTTGCCAATGTTTTCGTCCTGATAGACTCGCGCATCCCCCCTCAGAAGATTGACATTGATTTTATCAATTTCCTCGGCACCAACGGCATTCCGCTGATCCTCATCTTTACAAAGACCGACAAACAGAAGCAGAGCGAAACCGCTGCCACAGTCAACGGAATGAAGAGGACACTGGGCGAGACGTGGGAAGAGCTGCCCGAAATGATACTGACATCGGCCGTGACCCGTCAAGGGCGCGACCATGTGTTGGACCGCATCGACCAAATAAACCGCCTGATGGCACAAAACACCGCACAGAGTAATAATCCATAGTCAACCAAGCAATACACCCCCATGACCTACAGCAAAAAAATCCTGCTGGCAAGCCTTGCCACAGTGCTCTGCATAGCCGCCGTGGCACAAAACACCGACCGACTCGACTTCGTAGTCAGGCATACCACCATTAAACCCGCCATGCGGCATGCCTCGTTTGCCGTGTGTGTGCATAACATCACGAAGGACAGCACGGTCTATTCGCGCAACGACGACCTGTCCATGGCGCCGTCGGCCCTCAACAAGCTGTTCACTACCGCTGCCGCCTACAGCCGCATGGGACCGAAATTCTATTTTGAGAACTACCTCTACTACTCGGGCGAGATAGACCGACAGGGCACCTTGCAAGGAGACCTTATCATTGCCGGAACGGGCGACCCGTTCTTCTGCTCAGACCGTTTCCCCCACACCGATTCGACGTTCCACCGCTTTGCCACCGCCCTACGCAAAAAAGGCATCAAACGCATCACCGGACACATCTATGCGGACACAAGCATCTTCGAGGGCGACATGATACACCCTTCGTGGCGCTGGGAGGACATAGGAAACTGCTACGGCAGTGGAGCCTGCGGCATCAATTATAATGAGAATTCGGTTGACGTGCACTTTCGTGCAGGGCGCCGTGTGGGAGACCCCGCTGTCATCACCAGCACCCATCCTGAAATCCCCATCACCAATCAGGTTGTCACAGGCCCCCGCGACACCCTTTTCAACATTTGTTTCTATGGTTCCCCCTACCAGAATAGCCGCATGGCACGAGGCATCATCCCCTTGGGCACGGCAGACACGCATTTCCGCGCCTCACTGCCGAACCCGGCCTACCATATGGCAAATGAATTCACAAAGTATCTCCGTGCCAACGGCATCGCTGTCATGGGAGACCCCGCTATTCATTTCACCATGCCCAATCAATACCGCAAACTCTGCATCGATACCGCCTTTAATCTTTTCACCACGACAGCCCTCACCACACAAACCAACAACAATCTGGCCGCCGAAAGCCTTTTCAAACTGCTGGGTTATCTGCGCGACGGCCACGGCACTTTTGCTTCCGGCCGGCGGTTTATGTACGAATATTTCCACGAGCTGGATCTCAACCCCTCCGAAATCGACATGGTTGACGGCAGCGGTATCTCGCGCGACAACCGCGTAACGGCTTACTTCGTCTGCCAATTCCTTGACGCAGTGGCACGCCAGCCTTTCTTTCTCGATTTTGCCGGAGCTCTCGGCATCAGCGAAAGGATTCCTGAGTTTGACATTATCCCCCCAGTTCCCGAGGACTGCTCGCTACGCATAAAGAGCGGTGTCGCTTCGGGAGTGCGTAACTTTGCCGGCTATTTCTCCAACGCCGATGACCAGTTGTACAGTTTTACCATTCTCTGCAATAACTACAGCTGCGACGACACCACCATCGACCAGCTGATAAAAGGCATTATCGAGGAGATTATCCGCCTCTGATCCCAGCCATAAAGAAAAGAGAGTGTCCATATTCCTGTGGACACTCTCTTTTTCATGGTTTGAAGCTGTTGATTCAACCCAACAAGTTCTTTTCAATATAGTTTGAGATGTATATGGTCTTGACAATGATGTCTCAAAAGTCCCCAACGGGGACGACAGAACACAGACAGGGGTGTAAACCCCTGTACGAATGGTGGTAAAACGAACCATGAAGGGGTGACACACCGTATGATGCCGACTATCTGTCGCCCCTTCAGGGCTTTGTTTTATCGTCCATAAGTACGGGGGCTTGCGCCCCCGCCTATCTTTTTCAGTCCTTCGGACTTTTTAAAACACGCTAAAAAGGCAATGAATCACGCCTTTGGCCTTTTAGCCACTTGTCAAACTTCAGTTATCTGATAATTAGTGTACTTCCCGTCCTAATGACCGATTTGGGTTTAACGTTTCACAATGCGTTTGACAGAAGTGGATGAGGATGTCACTATACGGACGAAGTAGGCTCCATTGGGCAAAGCACTTATGTCGACGGTGGGAGCGGTTGTGGTGGCGAGAAGGCGGCCGTTCATTTCCATCAACTCCACTCTTTGCAGATTCTCTGCCTGGACGTTCAGCACATCCGTCACGGGGTTGGGATAGACTTTGGCCACTTCGGCATCGGCGGCAGGACGGTCTTCAATGCCTAAATGGGCGCAGGGCCATTCAACATGGTGTGTGCCACCGTTGCGATAGGCATTCCGCACTTTAACCAAATCCTCGCCGTGCCGGTTGCGGATGGTGTAGTTGATGTAGCGGTCGGTGCCTCCGCCCGCGTGCCATACGACACGGATGTCGTGCGGAGCCACCAGGACATCGACAGAGTCCTTGGTGCCCTGTTCCAGACGCGCTTTGCCGTAGAGGAAACCCAACGGCGACTCGAACGAGAGGTAGGCACCACCCTGCCAAGTCTCGCCGTGGCTGCACTCCATCACCACCGTCAGCGGACACATTTCATCTTCGTCATAGAAGTCCTGCACCACGCGCACGGTGCACCGTTCGCCGCCTTGCGTGAAGGCGATGACTGCGGAACGCTCTTGGCCGGCATTGTTCTCGGAGACATGGAAGAAGAGCCATCCGGCACGGTCGAAGTGGTTCTCGGAAAAGGTAATCCAGTCGGCGTTGCAGGAGAGGCTCCACGGTGCATCGATGGTGTCGTTGATGCAGAACAGCAGCGAGTCGTCGCCACCGTTGCGACCTATGGAGAAGAGGGTGTCGCTGACGCGCATACGGTAGTCTGGCACGAGGCCGAGGAGGGCAGCATTGTTGTCGTTAAAGGTATAGGTGCCATTGCCGCCCACACCACCGACACCGGGGCTGATGGAATCGACGGGGAAGAAACCGTCGCCACGGCCACTCCAGCCGAAGTTGAAGTGCATGTAGCCGCGACTGTCGTAGCCGTCGCACACGAAGCCGTGGCCGCCAGCTTCGCCCGAGCCCGTGTAGACGATGGGATGGCCCAGGTCGAGCTCGGCAATGAGCATGTCGCGCCACTGCTCGTTGGTGTAGCCAAAGATTTTGTTGACCACCCGCATGGCGGCACTGTAGCCGAAATAGTCTTTCAACGAGTTGTCGATGCTGGGGATACCTTCTATACCGGCAAGACCTGCAGCTGCACTGCCACTGGGGTCGTACTGCATATCAAGACTCACACCGCAGTGGTACATCAGCGTTGCCACGGCTTCTTTCTCCACCATGGGGGAGTTGTAGTTGGCTCTTGCAGGCATGTTGGCCCAGTCGTAGAGGGTGTGGGCAAAGTCGGCCTGTTGCACCCCGTAGCTCTCATGTGTGTAGCTGTGGCTGCCGATGCCGAAGGCGGGGTATTTCCAAAAGTTCATCACTTGCGCCTGCGCAGTGGCGGCACAGCCCGTTGCCGAGCCGCCGGGACAGTAGCCATTGTATGGATAGGTCTGGTCCCAATAGGTGGTGAGCATCGGGGTCACTGTGTCGGTGTAGTCTTTGGGGGAAATGCCCTGTTCGAGGGCGTACCACTCGGAATGCTGGGTGAAAGGAACAGATTGCTGGGCGTTTTGGATTTCCTCTATTTCACGCTGGTAGGCCTGCAGCCACTGCCGGAGGGCAGGAGGCATGTCGTTGGGGTCGAGTGTACCGGTGGCAGAGTAGCCCAATATGGGACGCACCACATCATCGGCAGCCACGAGCACAAAGCCTCCATTGGCACCCTCGAAGAGATAGATGCCTCTGTACTGCCACTCGGTGGGGACATCTGCCAGCCTGTTGCCGCTCTTAGCACTGGTCTGCGAGGAAAAGAAAGACTGCGCAAGAGCGGCAGCCCGTTTGGGATTCACAGGTGCGGCGACAGCGGTGCCAATCATCAGCACCGCCGCAGCCAGTAATAATACCTTGTTCAGTTTCATAGCAGTGCCCTGTTATCAAATTTTCAAAGCACGGGCGATTCTGCCCACAATGTTACCCCAGCTCATCTTGCCTTTTGCAGTCTTGGCTCCGGGGATAAGGGCCTTGGCGGGCTCAACAGGCACCTGTGTGAATACCACCACTGTGTTTCCCATTATCTCTTCCATGTCGGGGTCGTCGAAATCAAGGGTCAGTGTCTTTGCCACCGTGTCGTAAACCAGTTCGTAGGAATAGTAGGCTGTGTCGCCCAGCTCATCGTCGTAATAATGGCATTTCAATATCACGCTGTCGTTGCTGAAGGTGTAGGTGAACGCTTCTGTCATGTTCTGGTTCTGGGAGGCTGCGGGGTAGTCGGGTACATTGATAACGAGATCATGGAACAGTTCTCCGCTTACCGAGTCGAGGAAGTCGAGCGACAGGTCGTAGGTGACATCCATTTGCAGCATGCCCTCGTAATAATAGGTGTTCTCCATGTGGGCAATCCACGAAGTGCCTTCATAGATGTTCTCGGGAGTTTCCACCTCTGGGGCTTCAGGGGTTTCAGGGGTGATAGGTTCAACCTTTTCTTTCTTGCAACCGGCAAAGGCCAAGGATGCGGCCACCGTAACGATGGCTAAAGTTTTTAGTGTTGTCTTCATGTTATTATT
>DBXQ01000042.1 GCA_002309955.1 Bacteroidales bacterium UBA1208 | reverse complement strand
ACCGACCTGGGTTGTTATAAGGTATACAATAAAAGTGAACATATTACGTTTTAATAATCAAGAAATATCTATGTCAAATGACGAAAACGGAAGAACTGCAAAAACGGACAACCGTCAATATACAGGAGAAAGCCAACCTTATTTGGGCTATTGCCGACAAATTAGTTGGCACTTACAAACCACATGAATATGGCAACGTGGTGTTGCCTATGTGCGTCATCAAACGCTTCTCCGACACCCTTGCCCCCACCAAACAGGCTGTGCTGGATGCCTACGAACTATATGCCGTGAAACGTAAATTAGCAGTCTATGACGGTTTCCTACGTGAAGCAGCTGGATTCGACTTCTACAACATTTCACGCTTCACTTTCGACGGATTGCTGGCCGATGCCGACAACATCGCCGACAACTTCCGCAGCTACCTCAACCACTTCTCCAAGAATGTAATTGACATTATTGAGAAGTTCGACTTCGATAAGGAAATCTCTAAAATGGAGCATAACGGCATACTCTATAATGTCATTGCCGAGTTCTGTTCCAAGAAAGCCTATATGGGTGCCGACGCGATTTCGGCTGTCGATATGGGCTACATATTTGAAGAGCTGGTAAGGAAGTTCTCTGAGAGCTATGACGAACAGGCTGGAGCCCATTTCACTGCCCGTGACATTATCTATCTGATGGCCGAGCTGCTAATTGCCGAGCAGTCCGATACGCTTCGCAAGCAGGGCGTAACGGCTTCCATATACGATATGGCGATGGGAACAAGCCAAATGCTCGACTGTCTGGGCGAAAAGCTCCGCGAGATTGACCCCGGCGCACAGCTGACGGAGTTCGGGCAGGAACTGAACGAACAGACCTTTGCCATTGCCAAATCAAACCTGCTAATTAAAGGGGGTCAAGCCGAGAATATGCAGCACGGGAATACCCTGAGCGATGACAAGTTCGACGGCTACCGCTTCGACTATATCATTTCCAATCCCCCGTTTGGCATTGAGTGGAAGAACGAGAAACCGGCTGTCGAGGCGGAGCATCGTCGCGGTCCTGCCGGCAGGTTTGCATCTGGCCTCCCTGCCATTGGCGACAGCCAACAGCTCTTTATGCTCAACGGTGTGGCCAAGCTGAAAGACAATGGCCGTATGGCTATCATTCAGAACGGTTCACCACTCTTCAAGGGCGACGCTGGCAGCGGCGAGAGCGAGATTAGGGGCTATCTGCTGGAACACGACTGGCTGGAAGCCATTGTGCAGATACCAAACGACATGTTCTACAACACGGGCATTGCCACATACATCTGGATTGTCACCAAGAACAAATCAACCCAGCGTGTCGGCAAGGTGCAGCTGATTGATGCCAGCCATTGCAGCCACAAACGACGTAAGCCCATTGGCAACAAACGCAACGAGTTCACGGATGATTGCATTGCACTGGTGAAGAAAGCCTATCTGGCCTTTACTGACGGTGTGTTTGGTGACGGTGACTTGCAGGTCGAAGTAAAGATAAAAGACAACGACGATTTCAAGTTCCGCAAGGTAATGGTAGTTGACGGCAAAGATAAGGACACCGAGACCATCCCATGGAAAGAGGACGTTGAAGATTATATGCAGCGTAATGTCTATCCCTACCTGCCAAAAGCCAAGATAGACCCCAAGAAGACCAAGATAGGCTACGAGATACCCTTCACTCGCGAGTTCTACAAGTACGTTGCCCCACGCAAGAGTGAAGAGATTTTCGCCCACCTGCAAGAACTTGACCACCGTGAGCAGGAGTTGATGACCAAGATAATGGGGAGAGGTATCTGACGTTTTGGAACAAAAACAAGACAAAGTACCTGACATTTTGAAACAATTTTAGCAAAAAGTATCTGACGTTTCAAAACAATTTTGTATCTTTGCATTTTCAAACCAATATACATATGTTCAATAGAGACATACAAAACGAGTTGGAAATGTGGAAGAAGAGTCCACGAAGAAAGCCCTTGCTTCTCAGGGGTGCGAGACAGGTCGGCAAAACAACTGTGGTGAATGAATTTGGGAGTAATTACAATAACTATCTTTATTATAACTTGGAGCGGGCTGACCACAAGGCACTTCTTGAAAAAGATTTACCATTAGACACTCTGGTTGAGCAGCTTTTCCTCTTCCATAGACATCAGCGTCGAGAGGGAACCACATTGATTTTCATTGACGAGATACAGAATTCGCCGGCAGTCATTTCAAAGCTTCGCTATTTCTATGAAGACCGTCCAGATATACATGTTATTGCTGCCGGGTCACTATTGGAGAGCATAGTCAATGTAGATTTCTCATTCCCGGTCGGAAGGGTTGATTATTTGCCCATGAGACCCTGCTCTTTCCGTGAGTTTGTCTGTGCTATAGGGAAAAATCATCTTTTGGAGATGGCGAGGACACAAGAATTGGCAGATGTGGTACACAACGAATTGATGTCTTGCTTCAATACATATTTGCTTGTGGGCGGGATGCCCGCAGCAGTTCAGGCATACTTGGAAGAACGAGACTTGTTGGCTTTTGACGACATATATGAAACGCTGCTACAGGCTTATCGTGACGATGCCGAGAAATATGCGAGAGCTGGCAAACTGTCGAATGTCATCCGTTTCATTTTGGAACACGGGTGGGGAAATGCAGGAAGCACGGTCACTATGAATGGCTTTGCCAACTCAGACTATAAATCCCGGGAGGTTGGTGAGGCTTTCCGCCTGATGGAGAAAGCAATGCTGCTCGAATTAGTCTATCCAATCACAAATACAGCGGTACCCGCTATGCCTGAGACTAAACGACAGCCAAAACTGATATGGCTTGACACGGGATTGGTCAACTATGCAGCCAATATTCGGAATGATATTATTGGAGCCAACGACATAATGGATGTGTGGAGAGGTAGGATTGCTGAGCATGTGGTGGCACAAGAACTCTTGACATTAAACTATAAGATTAGCCAGCGTCGGCAATTCTGGGTTAAAGGTGGTGGAGGAGAGTCCGCTGAAGTTGACTTTATATGGACTGTTGATTCCCGGCTTATACCTATAGAGGTGAAGTCGGGGAGAAACTCGCACCTCCGATCCATACACTCCTTTATCGACCTCTCGCCTACAGATGTTGCCGTGAGGGTATGGTCAGGGCCGTTATCGATTGATGATGTGCAGACAACAATAAAGAAAAAGAAGTTTCGTCTCATCAATCTTCCATTTTATCTTGTGGGTGATATGGAACGGATTGTAAGACAAAATATGTAAGAGTAAAAGGAACATGGGAACAGATAATCTCAAAGGATTTGTTGAAAGCTTTGGTCAGCTATATTCTATGCAGAATGAAGATAACGACATTAAAGCTGCAGAACTCTATCGTGCAATGTTTCGGCACGAAAAGGATATCAACAAACTGGACTTCAATTATGCAGACCATATACTTGGGTATGTTTCCGTAGGTTTTGAAAAGGCCATTGAAGATTACAGGAACTATCTGCAATATTTGAAGACGGTAGCACCAACGGAATATCCAGGTCATTTGAAGATGTTCAAAGAAGAAATGAATCGCACAGAAGAGGAAGACTGATGTATGGCTAAAGAATACAAAGATAGCGGAATACCGTGGATTGGAGAGATACCAAAAGATTGGAGAACCGATAGAGCCAAAACCATCTTTGTCCAGTCTACAACAAAGGGCAACGAACGACTTGTTTTACAATCTGCCACCCAAGATAGAGGCGTAGTTGACAAGGATACTCTTGAAGGTGTAGTACAGGTTGCTGCTGATGCAGATTTACGAACCTTCAAGACAGTCCATATTGACGATTTTGTTATCAGTCTTCGTAGTTTTCAAGGTGGTTTTGAGATATGCCATAATGAGGGTGTGATTTCACCAGCGTACACTGTGTTTAGATTACGTAAGAAATCTTATACAGGCTATTATCGATTACTCTTCAAATCTTATGGCTTTATTGATAAGATTAACTCATTAACAGTTGGAATTAGGGAGGGGAAGAATATTCAGTATAGGGACTTCGCTGATATGGAAATACCAATACCCTCTGATGTAGAGCAGCAACGTATAGCAGAGTTTTTGGATAGGAAGTGTGGAGAGATTGACGAGGCGATAGCCTTGCAGGAAGAGTTCATCGAGGAATTGAAAGCCTATAAGCAGTCCGTTATCACCGAAGCCGTCACCCGTGGCCTCAATCCCAATGTGAAACTCAAAGACAGCGGCATTGATTGGATTGGCAAGATACCACAAGGGTGGGAAACAAGGAAAATAAAGGCACTGTCAGTCTTTATTAATGGCTTCGCATTTAACAGCTTTGATTTCAAGTCTGAGGGAGAAATGCCTGTAATTCGGATAGGTGATATTGCAACACCGATAATATACGAACATTGTGTTAAGGTATCCGCACCAAAAGAGTTATCTCCTTTTTTAATTAATCGTGGAGATATATTGATTGCTATGAGTGGAGCCACCACTGGAAAATGCTGTTTTGTGGTAGACGATACTATCGCTTGTATTAATCAGCGTGTGGGTATTATTCGTGGTAACAAAAATCGCTTCTTGTACTATACCTTACAATCTTCGCTTTTTTTTGAGTATATTATGTTAAATAGTGCTGGCTCTGCACAACCCAACATTTCGGCATTTACTATTGGTGATTATAAAATAGCCGTACCAAATGAAGGAGAAATGATTGAAATCGCTGACTATCTTGACAACAAATGTACTGAGATTGACAACCTTATCGCCATTAAACAACAAAAGATTGAGGAGCTGAAAGACTATAAGAAGAGCATCATATATGAGTACGTTACTGGCAAGAAAGAAATCTAAACGTTATGGAAGACTCTGAAAAACGATTTGAAAGCGACATAGAAGCCTATCTGCTCAATGAGGGTGGATATATCAAAGGCGACCAGAAGACATATGACAAGGCGAAAGCCATCGATATGGCTACGCTTATCAGTTTCATAGCACAGACCCAGCCGAAGACTTGGCAGAGGTATCAAAATGTGTATGGAGAGAGAGCCGAGAAGCAACTTTACACCATCTTCCAGCAGAACGTCGCTGACTTCGGCCTGATACATGTATTGAGAAAGGGCGTGAAAGACCATGGCATAGAGCTTCGCTTCGCCTACTTCCAGCCAGCTTCACACAAGAACGAAGAGCTTGTAGAGAAATACCAGCAAAACATACTGACCTGTACACGCCAATTCGCCTACTCGACGCAGAACCACAACACTATTGATATGGTGCTGTCGTTGAACGGTATCCCCGTAGTGGCCATTGAATTGAAGAACCAGTTGAAAGGGCAGAGCGTGGAGAACGGCAAACGCCAGTGGCGAGAAGTCCGCGACCCCAAGGAACCGCTGTTCCACTTCAACAATCGCATACTGGCCTACTTCGCAGCTGACCTATACAACGTCTATATGACCCCCGAATTGAAAGGCGAGGATACATTCTTCCTGCCGTTCAACCAAGGCAGCAACGGAGCTGGCAATATCGGTGACGGAGGCAATCCAAAGAACCCCGACGGCTACGCCACCAGTTACCTTTGGGAGCGAGTGCTGAAACGTGATATGCTGCTTGCTATTCTTCAACGCTATATCAGCCGTGAGGAGAAAGAAACCATTTATTTGGAGAAAGGGAAGAAGGTTAAGAAAACAACAGTAAAGATAATCTTCCCACGATACCACCAGCTCGATGTAGTAGAAAAGCTTGTTGATGATACCCGTAAGCAGAGCGAGGGCAAGAACTACCTGATACAACATTCGGCTGGCAGTGGAAAGAGCAATTCGATAGCTTGGCTCACCTATCGCCTGGCTTCGTTGCACGACGAGGAGGACACCGAGATGTTCCAGAGTGTCTTTGTAGTCACTGACCGCCGAGTGCTGAACCGCCAGTTGCAAGAAACCATACTTGGCTTTGACCACAAAACTGGTCAGATTGTCACCATAACCGACAAGGATAACTCGACCAAGTTACGCGAAGCCATCAACGACAAGAAGCGTATCATTATCACCACACTTCACCGCTTCCCACTTATCTACAAAGAGCTTGACGGACACCAAGGCAAGCGTTTCGCTATCATTGTGGACGAAGCCCACAGTTCCCAGAGTGGCAAGAGTGCAGAGAAGCTGAAAGCTGCCCTTGCCGACACCGACGAGGCATTGAGAGAAATGGCCGAACTGGAAGGGCGTACAGAAGAGGAACTGAAAGACGGCATGGACATAATGACTGAAACCCTGCTGACCCAAGGACAGCATAAAAACGAATACTTCTACGCTTTCACCGCCACACCGAAGCCTAAGACCTTGCAGACATTCGGTATCGAAGCGGGCAAAGGAGAAGACGGACAGCCACAGTACACTGCCTTCCATCACTACTCGATGCGACAGGCAATCGACGAGGGCTTCATCCTCGACGTGTTGCAGTTCTTCACGCCGATAGAAACCAGCTACAAGGTTGCAAAAACCATTCAGGAAAACCCCGAATACGAAGAACCACCAGCATTGAAAGCCGTGCGTGAATACCATGACAATCATCAATTCGTGATAGAGCAAACCGCAGAGCTGATTGTGGAAAAGTTCAGAGAGATTACGCTGACTAAGATACACGGCAAGGCCAAAGCAATGGTGGTGTCGCCAAGCAGAGCACACGCAGTACGTTACTATCTGGCCATAAAGGAATACTGCAAGCAGAAAGGTTACAAAGACGTACTGCCGTTGGTGGCCTTCAGTGGTACGGTCAGCTATGGTGGCAAGGATTACACGGAAACGCAGATGAACAGCACGGGCGACATGACGATTAGCGAGTCAGCACTGCCAATGTACTTCGCCAGCGATATGTTCAATATGCTAGTAGTGGCCGAGAAATACCAGACAGGATTTGACGAGCCGCTGCTGCATACCATGTTTGTCCTGAAAGGGCTGAAAGGGGTAAAAGCCGTACAGACGCTTTCAAGACTGAACCGCAGCTGCAAGGACAAGATTGACACCTATGTCTTCGACTTTGTAAACTCAGCCGAGAGCATACAGGCATCGTTCAAGCCGTTCTATGAGGATACTTTGTTGGCCGAACCGATAGATGTTAATGTGGTTTACCGCTACCTGACCGAACTGAAATCATATCACCTGTGGAGCGAAGAGACCGAGGAGGCGGTTTACGCTGTCTATAACGAAAATCAGGACAGCAAAACGCTGGGTAAGCTGTCAAGCGTACTGAAACCTGTTGTGGACGATTTCGGGCAGTTAGACGAAGAAGACCGCTTCAAGGTTCGTTACTTGGTCAAGTCATTTGTTCGCTTCTACGCATATATGGCTCAGATTGCACGTACTTTCGACCGAGACCTATTTAAGACCTATATCTTCTGTGAATACCTTTACAAACTGCTGCCAAAGACACCACATGAAAAGGTGGATTTGAGTGGCAAGCTAACACTGGAGCACCACCTGTTTAAGGTGCAGCCCAGCGGAGCCATACAGCTTAAGCCGACCACCCAGGAAAAGACAATAAAGGGTGAGAAAGGTGGCAAGGGCAAGAAGGAGGAAGAGAAACGTGACCTGCTGGACAACATTATCGACAAGATTAACCTGATGTATCAGGGCAACTTCACCGAGGCCGACAGGGTGATTGTGGAGAGCATTTTCGACCGTCTACAAGCTTCTGGCAAGATGCTGGCTAAACAAGCCAAAACATCGGATGTCAATATGTTTGCACATAACATATTCCCGAAGACCTTTGACAAGGTGGCTCAAAAATGCTATACCGAACAGATGGACGCTTTCGCTCGACTATTTGAAGACCCGCAGTTTTACAAAACTGTTATGGAAGCCACAGCCAAAGCGATGTACTTCAAGTTCAAGAATGATGTGGAGCATATCGCCAAACCTTACAATGTTGACGAAGGATCGTCAGAAATGCCTCTGGCAGCAGAAGGTTGAGTAAAGTATAATCAAATGTCTCAACTATTGTAAGTATAGCAAACCTTGGGATAAAAGGCAACGTTCTTCTCTAAAAGGACATGGGGCTGCACCCTTTCAGCAGCGATCCCATGCTTCCTATTGATAATTGATGATCAGCCTCTTCTATGCTGCTGAGAATTGTTTGCTGGACATTGTGATTGCCAACCTTTTCAAGGATACTTTCAACGATACCATAGAATTGTCAACCCCGCAGTACAACGAGCGACAACCGCATCAGGAGGTCGTACAGGAACGACCGAAAGCGCCTCCATTGATATTTGCATGACAAAACGGCGCAATTCCAGTTTTTTTTCGTACCTTTGCAAACTGTTTTATGCTTTTTAACTCGATAGAATTCCTGGTATTCCTGCCGATAGTGTTCTGCATCTATTGGCTTTTGCACAGGCGGTTGCTGTGGCAGAACGCTTTTGTGGTCGCAGCGTCGTACCTCTTCTACGGCTGGTGGGATTGGCGCTTCCTGCTACTGATAGCCTTCACAACTGCATGCAGCTACGCCTCGGGACTGGCCATTTCCAACCCACGGTTCAAAGACAGGAAGAGAGGGCTTACCCCCAAGTTCTTCCTTTGGACCAACATCGTGGTGAACCTGCTTATCTTGGGACTATTCAAATACTACGACTTCTTCGCCCAATCGTTTGCCGATGCTTTCCTCGGGGGGGATGCCGACCGGTTATTGCTACATCTGGTGCTGCCCGTTGGCATCTCGTTCTACACCTTCCAGGCGTTGAGCTACAGCATTGATGTTTACCGCAACACTCGGCAATCTGATGACAGCCGAGACGGCTGTACTCCTAACAGCCGAGGCGGCTGTGCTCCCACCCGCGATGCGGTGGCCTTCTTTGCCTACGTGAGTTTCTTCCCCCAGTTGGTGGCAGGCCCCATCGAGCGCGCCACCAGCCTGTTGCCCCAGTTCGAACAGGCACGGAAGTTCGATTACCGCACAGCCGTCGACGGCCTCAGGCAAATGCTATGGGGCTTCTTCAAAAAAATGGTGGTGGCCGACAGTTGCGCCATCTATGTGGACAATATCTTCGACCATCCCGACTGGTTCAACGGTTCGTCTCTGCTACTTGCCGCCATCCTCTTTACCATCCAAATCTACGGCGACTTCTCCGGCTACAGCGACATCGCCATCGGCTGCGCCAAGCTGTTCGGCATCCGCCTACGCCGCAACTTCAACGTACCTTATTTCAGCCGCGATATAGCCGAATTCTGGCGTCGCTGGCACATATCCCTCACCACTTGGTTCCGCGATTACATATACATCCCCATGGGCGGCAGCCGTGTGTCGAAAGGGCGCGTATTGCTCAACACCCTCGTCATCTTTTTGGTGAGCGGCCTATGGCACGGCGCCAACTGGACTTTCGTAGCCTGGGGCGCATACCATGCCCTGCTCTTCCTTCCCCTCATCCTCTTAGGCAAAAACCGCAAATACCGCAACGTCGTGGCCGAAAACCGCATCCTGCCCTCCCTCCGCGAACTGGGTCAAATGCTGCTCACCTTCTTCCTCGCCGTAATGGGCTGGATACTCTTCCGTGCCGACAGCATCGCCGAGGCCTGGCAGTACTACGTCCACATGTTCTCGACACTCTTCGACGGCTCCCCTACCCTCACCTCCGACATGGATGCATGGATTGTCCTCGTCTCCGTCACGATAATGACTATTATCGAATGGATTAACCGCAGTCAGGAACACGAATTTGCACGCCAACCCCGCAACCGAATCTTGCGATGGGCTGGATATATCGTCCTGCTCTTCATGATAGGTGCCTACATGGTCACCAACGAAATGCCCTTCATCTATTTCCAATTCTGAAAAATGAGACAACTGATACGCAACACGGTTCTTTTCTCCTTGGTGGCCCTACCCGCCTACCTCCTGTTACTATGTCTCTTGGGCGACTGGGGCTGGATACGCACAGCTCGCACCGAGATGGGCAACCGCGGATTCCTCAACTCCCGCATCAAAGACATCCGCAACTACCGCAATGTCGACGTTCTTTTCCTCGGCTCCTCCCACAGCTACCGCACCTTCGACACCCGCTTCTATCGCTCCCAAGGCATCTGTTGTTTCAACTTGGGCTCCTCCAACCAGACTCCCGTCCAAACCCTCGTGCTGCTCAAAACCTATCTCGACAGCATCAACCCCCGCTTTATCGTCTTCGAAGTCCATCCCGACATCATGAAAAACGACGGCATCGAATGTGCCGTCGACCTTCTCATCAACGCCCCCATCAATTGGGAGTCCACCAAGATGGCTTGGAAAACAAACAACATGAAAGTCATAAACACTTGGTTCTATAGCTTATACAACCAGAAAATCTGCCACCGCCTCCAATCCTTCAAAGAGGATAGCGTCTTCGACGGAGCCGAATACATCCCCGGTGGCTACGTCGAAATCAACACCAAAGAATTTGAGCGGAAACGCTATTCACGCCACAACATCGTCATCCGACCCGACCAAATGGAGGCTCTGAAACAATGTCTCACCCTTATCAAAAAACACAACATCCCCTACCTCCTGGTCGAAGTCCAGGATGCCTACCAGCTCCGCTCAGCCTTCAAAAACCACGAATGGTTCGAAAACAAAATGAAAGCCCTCGGCCCCTACCGCTACAAAATCCTCCCCCTTGTCGACACCGTCCATTTCTGCAACAGCAACCACCTCTTCAAGCCCGGCATCGAACGCTTCAACCAAGACTTTGTCGTCGACCTCAAAGCAGCCCTCGCCGACCTCCCCGAAAACCAATAACCCCAGATTCCCTATAAACCATAAAAACCCATCACCCCAAAAAACAAAACCATGAGAATAATAGGATTGATGTCAGGAACCTCTCTCGACGGATTGGATGTTGCCTATTGCGACATAAACGAACACCATTTCCAACTTTTGGCCGCCGAAACCTACAGCTACAGCCGCGACTGGACACTCACACTCTCCACCCTCGAGCGAGCCTCCGCCTACGAATACGCCCTCATCAACGTCAAATTAGGGCACTACCTTGGCCAAATGGTCAACCGTTTCCGTCAGGAACACCCCGGCCCGTGCGACGCCATAGCCTCCCACGGCCACACCATCTTCCATCAACCCTCGCTCAGACTTACCGCACAGATAGGCGACGGCGATGCCATCGCTGCCGAAACCGGCCTCCCTGTGGTCTTCAACTTCCGAAACCTCGACGTAGCCATGGGCGGACAGGGAGCCCCCCTCGTGCCCATTGGCGACCGTCTCCTTTTCGGACAATACGACGCCTGTCTCAACCTCGGCGGCTTCTCCAACATCTCCTACGAACAATCCGACGGCTCGCGCATAGCCTTCGACGTCTGCCCCTGCAACATGGCGTTGAACCATCTTTCGCGCCTCCTCGGCCAACCCTTCGACAACAACGGACAAATGGCCCGCACCGGCACCGTCGACAAATCCCTGCTCGCCCGTCTCGACGCACTCGACTACTATCGGCAGCCCCAACCCAAATCCTTAGGCAAGGAATGGTTTGTCTCCCATTTCCTCCCCTTGCTCACCTCCGACCCCAAAACAGCGAAAAACCAACTCTCCACCACCGTCGAACACATAGCACGCCAAATCACATGGGCCACCAAAGGCCATAGCATCAACACCATGCTCGTCACCGGTGGCGGAGCGAAAAACAAATACCTCATCGCCCGCCTGCAGGCCATGATTCCCGGATGTAAAATCACCATCCCCTCCGACGACATCATCGACTACAAAGAAGCCATCATCTTCGCCCTTCTTGGCTACCTGCGCCTCAACAAGAAAAACAACTGCCTCGGCAGCGTCACTGGTGCACGCCACGACAACTGCGGCGGCGACATCGCCGGCCTCTCTCTCATTTAAAAAAAGAAGCAGCCGCCATCACGGCGGCCACTTCCAGTCACTCGATCATTTTAATGACAGTGTTGTCATAAAAACAAAATCGGAAAAAGAGACATGTGACTCTTATAAAAATTTTATCCAGCCATTTTTATTACATCTGGTCGGGATCCCAAATATAAGGAGTTCCATAATTGCAGACTAAACGCACACAATGCAGGTCGCATGCCAAGTCGGATGCATCCAAGACATTTCTGGTATCCTGTTGAGTTAAGCTATTGGGATTACCTGAATCAAATAATGCCTCATACCCTTGATTAAGATGATCTGAGTCATATGTACGAGACCATATACGGACATCGGGAGGATTGAGTCTTCCACCATTATCAACCTCATTCTTTAATTCATAGAATGGTACTACTAACACAGCCTCCAGTCTAATGTGTCCAATACATGGGAAGAATATACAGCCATGAGCTTCGAGATACTCAAACTGCTCCTGCGTATAAATATTGTCATTCCTGTATTTGTTATTGTTCGCATCCCCCATCGCCTCCTCGTTCGACTTGAATTCTGAAAGGTTCAAGCGTTTTGCCCCTTTCTCTTGGAAAAAGCGCATGGGATTAACTCCGTCAGGAATCAAGATAACACCATAAACCGGACCAGTCCAGCTATTACTCTCTCCCCATGAATTTCCAGAGCTATAATTGATGGTAGCCCAACCAAACTTGTATGTATGAGTGCCCATAACGCCGTCATTCATAGTCGAACTGGTACGGTCTTTAAACACATAGTGGTACTCACTCTGCGAAGGCGTAAACCACGTGGCACCGGTATTGGTGAAATTCACACCCCAGTCTCTGTACCGCAAGTTTCCTGTCAATTCCCTGTTGTTGAAGGTTGGATTTGGTGCCATTTCCGAAGCGATATTCCCGCGTGTCGGGTCGTCGCCTGTGGCCCAGCCAAAATATTCAATCCATCCAGTCGGATTCACATGAGTCCCACCATCAAAGGAGAAGTGACCCGCGTGATAATTTGGAGTTGACTGATTCAAGAATGACCACTGGCGGGGAGCAAAACGCCAATTGTGGGTATTAATATTGTACTGTGTATATCCGCGCGAGAAACACACCTGCGTATTTTCACTTACGGAAAATGCCTTCATGCTTGTAAACAGAATGTTTGCCTCACTGAGACCCATCGCAACCGGGACAATTTCATTACGCAAAATGTAACCGGCACTGCTGTTCGATGTTCTCGAATAAACGATGTGAACCTCATCCTCCTCCTCTTCAGCAAATGTTACCGTCGAATTGGTAGCCCGATTGAAGATAGGATGCGAAAACACACGGATTGTAAACACATTTCCGGCAGTCTGGGCTACAGGAGGCAGGGTGACATAATACTTTTCAGAGGTTTTCCCTCCAGTCGTGACAGGTGCCTGCGAATGGACTTTATTACTATTAATTCGTTCGTTCATACTGGCATACTGATTAGTCCCAACCTCTGCTCCAGCAAGACTGACAACCATCTTGTTGTCTCCTGCAAAACTGACCAGTGAAGGATTGTTTCCACTCAGACTGTATACCACCTTGCCGCAAAGATTTGCTGATGAAGCCTCAACACGAATAGAGTCTAATACCATATCCCAAGCCTTGTCGTTGGTAACGGTTATCTCCAACAAACCGCATAAGTTTTTAAACTCAAGCACTGGGTTTTGTGGATTATAAGCAGCCATCGGAGCGTTGATTTTCTGAACCCCGTTGCCATCGGTCTCGTACACTTGAACTCGTGGAAGATCTATGGTGGGCTGGCTTGTAACATCACCATTCACAAGCCCTGCAGGATATACGGCACAATAGGGAGTCTCATCTGGGGTTATATCGGCTGTGAACAATCCCCTTGTCGGATTGTCAGCGTTCGGAGTGACAGTACCATTTCCATCGTTGATTTGGATAACGTCATCGGCATCCCAACAGGGCTTCCAGTTGGCATCCAAATGAACCTTTGCATCCTTGCTGCCATGACCCTCCATATACACGGTGAACGTCATCGGCACCTTTTCCCCAGTCTGCTCTTTCTTGCATCCTGTCGTGGCCAGCAATGCCACCATGATGCCTAACATTAAATATCTTCTTTTCATCACTTAACTTATTATCTTATTTATTTGTTCTATATAATATATTATAATTGCTTGTTTTTTCGGAAGGGATTATCGATTAAAAGAATCCTCCGCCTTCTGTTCTATAGCTGTACTGCTGGGTACCGTCACCGGGAACCGATGTTGCCTCCCACGTTTCAGTGCTTGTTTGTGTGATAGAACCATCAACACCCACTTCTGTCCTGAATTCCACTTTCGTGATTTTTGGTTGTTTGTATTCTTTTTTCATTGGTTTTTTGTTTAATTTTGTTTTGTTTTTTTTTATTTTACACTAAAAATTACATTCCATAACAGCTATTGGCAATAGCACTCGCTTGCAGAAGCAATAACGAGATTTTGTTTTTCATACTACTAATCAATATGTTATTATCTCACCATTGGCATCGTTTTTTCGCTTCACAGTGCCAACAAAGCAGTTAATTAATTAACAAAAAAGAAAGCGTGGCACTGAATATGCTACACATTCTAAGAGAAGGTTGTGAGAAAGACCCAAATGTAAAAGATGCAGCAACAGCAACACGCTAATAGCGTGGAACCGTATACTCTTCTTGTACATTTTAAGCAGAAAACTTCTCACATTTTCTCTTACAAGACAAGCATAACGCTCCTTTATTCAATAAAATACAGTTTAGCTTCTCTCGCTAAACATGGTGCAAAGATACAACTTTTTTCTCAAATATCTATTTTCAGAAAAAAAATTCTCTTCAGTTTTATAAAGAGCGGCTTTCTCCCCAGCCACGAAATGCAGTCTGAGAACTGTACCCTCGAAAAAAATGCGTTCCAATGGGACACAATCTCAAAACCATCAGCCATAACCAAAGCCTCAAACAAAACCCTCTGCCGCTTTTCAAGCTGTCAATACCATCACCAGCCTATATAAACAGCTCTGCTGCCATGCCGTCGGCGTGCAGCAGGCCTTCGGCTGTGGGGCGGTAGTGCGTCGGGGTCTCCTCTATCAGCCCGGCGGCGATGAAGCGTTGCACCTCCTTCGCCAACCGCGCTGCAAAAGGCGCAGCCACCTTGTTCTTCGCAATTCCCTCCACTGTTCGCAATGCAGTCATCAGATATTCATTGTGTGCATCTTTCAGTCCCAGCTGCTCCTCTTCGTGGGCAATATGTCCCGCCGCGGCACTCTCCACATACTGCTTCACATCGGCCACATTCCAACGGCGGTATTCCCCATCGAACGAGTGGGCTGCAGCTCCCACCCCCAAATAGGGTGTCCTGTCCCAATAGCGGCTGTTGTGCCGTGCCTTGAACCCCGGTCGGCAGAAATTGGAAATCTCATATTGCGCAAAACCGTTCTCCGCTGCCCATTTCAGCATCACCCGATAGTGTTCCAACACCTCATCCTCGCCGGCGGGCACTATGCGTCCCCGCTCCACCTGCTTGGCAAGAATCGTCTCCGGCTCAATCGTCAAGGCATAAGCCGACAAATGCGTCACCGGCAGTTTGGAAACACACTCCAGATTGCTGCGCCAAGCCCCCACGCTCTGCCCCGGCAAGCCATATATCAAGTCAATGCTCACATTGCCGAACCCTGCCGCAACAGCATTCTCCACCGCTTCGACAGCCTGTGCCGCATTGTGCCTGCGGTTCAGCATCCGCAAATCCCCGTCGCTGAACGACTGCACCCCGATGCTCAACCGGTTGAAGAATCCTACACTCTTCAATTCAGAAAGGTATTGCGCTGTAAGGTCTTCCGGATTGGCCTCGAGGGTGGTTTCCTCCACCTGCGAAACATCGTAGTTCGCACTGAGACAATCCACAATCCGTCCCAACTGGGCGACAGTAAGCAGCGAGGGGGTTCCTCCGCCAAAATAAACGGTTCGCACCGCATGACCCACCGTATGGCGGCGCATGGCCAGCTCACGGCAAAGCGCATCCACATAAGTCTGTTTCTCATGCGAGGTCACCACCGAATAGAACGCACAATACGTGCACTTCCTGTGGCAGAAAGGGATATGCAGATAAATCATAGCCTATCGGACGCTGTCAAGCAGCATATCGGCAGCGGCATAGGCGCTTATCTTGTTTTCCAGAATATCCTTGCTCACCTGCGCCAGACGCTCCTCCATGCCGGGAGCGTTGTAGAAACGGTCGCGCAAGCCGTTCTCTATCGTCTCGTTGAGTATGCGTAGATTCTGCTGTTGACGCTTGTGGTAGAAATAACCGTTCGCCTTAGTGAAAGTGACATATTCCATCACATTGTTCCACAAATCCTGCACCCCCTGATGCGTATACGCCGAACAGAGCATCACCTTCACCATCCACTGCGAATCGGGCATGGGGAAAAGATGCAGTGCATTGCGGAATTGAGTGGCCGCCAACTCAGCTTTCATCTGGTCGATGTCGCACTTGTTGATGGCAATCATGTCGGCCATCTCCATGATGCCGCGCTTGATGCCCTGCAACTCGTCGCCGGTGTTGGCCAACTGCAACAACAGGAAAAAGTCGACCATCGAATGTGCCGCCACCTCCGACTGTCCCACACCCACAGTCTCCACTATCACCACGTCGAAGCCCGCAGCCTCGCAGAGAACAATAATCTCGCGGGTCTTGCGCGCCACACCGCCCAACGAGCCGGCCGAAGGCGAAGGACGGATAAAGGCATTCGGGTCGACCGAAAGCTCTTCCATACGGGTTTTATCGCCCAAGATACTGCCTTTGCTGCGTTCACTGCTGGGGTCGATGGCCAGCACCGCCACCTTTTGGTTGTGGGCGGTGAGATATTTGCCCAACGCTTCGATAATGGTGCTCTTGCCCGCACCCGGCACACCCGTGATGCCCAGCCGCACCGACTTACCCGAATAAGGCAAACAACGCTCAATCACCTGCTGTGCTTTCTGTTGGTGGGCATGCAGCGAACTCTCTACCAACGTAATGGCGCGACTAAGCATAGTACGCTCACCCCTCAGAATCCCTCCTACCAAATCATCTACACTCGGCTCCTCCCGACGACGGGCACGAACCCTATCAAGATAGCTATTACTCACTTGCTCAGGCTGTTTCACACCTTGTTGCACACTTAAGGCCGAATCATAGTCGAAATTGCTGTATAATTTATTGTCTTCAGTAGCCATTTGTAGTATTTTTTTAAATATTATTGTTAACGTAAAAAATTCATTTATAGTATGTAGATATTTTTTTTTGAAAAAAATTTTGTCATATCGTAAAAAGTTAGTACTTTTGCAACCGCTTTGAGAGAAACAAAAGGCAAATGTTGGCGGGATAGCTCAGCTGGTTAGAGCGCTGGATTCATAACCCGGAGGTCATCAGTTCAAGTCTGATTCCCGCTACCAACAACAAAGGTCTTGGCAACTTCACCAAGACCTCTTTCTTTTTTTCACCCTCCCCCCGACCTACCGTCTATAAACCGCCTTGCCCCATCGCCACCACCGCCATCGGCAGGCTTTCAAAAGCCTCAAAAACCGCCCAGACAGCCATTTTTAGCCATAGTTTATTCATTTTCAACCAGCTAAAACAAATTCCCCAAAAAAATCCAAACATCGCTCTTCCTTCGCTCGTTCTCCCATCGTTCTCCCATCGTTCTCCCATTACGGTAGGATAAATGATGATAGAACTAAGGTGTAAGGAAACACGAAAGAGCCAATCTTGGACTCACGACAGGGTTTTGAAGGGACTCCTTGGAATGGGCAAAAATAAACCCTCCACCTGCGGGATGGAGGGCATGTGTGGAATTCTTGAACAAAGAATCAAATATCGTCTTCTGTCTCGGGAACCATTTCGTCCCAGTTGATTTGGGTGGGATAGATATTATCGCGGATGATTGTGCCAGGAAATTCGTTGCGGATGCGTTGAAGAAAGACATAGGCATCAAGACGGGTGCGGAAATCACCCACCTTCACTTTAAAGTTCGGCTCGTCGAAAACAACGTAGGCTTCCACACCCGGGTAAGCTTCACGGATTCGGTCTTTCATGTCGAACGCTCTGTTTTTGGAGGCTGTGCCGGACAGCGAGGCCACCTGAATGCGGTAGCCAGGGATGGTGCGGACACGCTCGTTGAGTTCGATATGTTTCTGAACCAATTGCGTGACGGCCACATCGCCTTTTATTTCTATATGTCCTTTGCTTCTGTTGCTGCCGTAACCACGGTAGGTCTGCGCGTAGGCAGCACCGCATACCATGGCACACAACAAGAACAACAATACAATCTTCTTCATACAACAAATATAAAAATCAAAACGTTGCCTGCTTCTTCCCTGTCCGGGACAAAGAAACCAGACAACGTTTTGTGCTTTCTTACTTAGCAAAAGAGTTGACCTCCTCGGGACGGATGGAGAGCACCGGGCGGTCGGACATGGTGAGCATCTGCTGCGCATAGTTGCCCAACAGGAAGCTGGTGAGGGAGGTCTCTTGCTCGGTCATGATAACAATCATGTCGGCGTCAATCTCTTCGGCATACTCCAATGTAGTGATAGTAAGATTTTTGGGAACACTGACGCATTTGCAAACATGCTTCACGTCGGCTTTTTCGAGGAAGTTGTCGACTTGGTTCACATAGCTGTCCACAATTCCTTTGATGGTCTTATTGTCGGAAGTGTAAAGACCCAGAATGTGCAACTCAGAGCCAAACACCTTGGCGAAATTGGCCGCTGCGGGCAGTTTCTGACGGGTATCGGGCGAGCTGTCGATGGGCACGACAATACGATCCAACGACTTACGGAAATTGAAGTTCTCACGTATGGTGAGTACAGGGGCAGGCGACTCTGCAATGGTACGATAGGTGTTGCGCCCAATCCAGTTTTTCTCAAAGCCCGACATGCCGTGGGTTCCCACAATAATAAGGAAGGCTCCGTCTTCCTTGGCCTGCTCACACAGTTCGCGCGACACTTTACCCTCACGGATTACATATTCCATTTTTATCCCCTTCAGCAAGTGCGCCACACCGGCGTTGCGCCGCTCGATTTCCTCACGGATTGGGCCTTCGTCCTGATCCTTTTCTTTCACATACACAAGTCGAAGATCCTGTTGAAAACGGTTGGCAATGTCAATAGCCAAATCGACCGCATTAGCCGACCCTTTGGAAAAATCAAATCCAACAAGTACTTTGCTCATTTCTATGTTTTTTAATTAATTATTTCTCGTTTAAACATTTTTTTCTCGGTACAAAAATACACTTTTTTTTTCATATTACAATTTTTTTTTGCCATAAAAAAAAGACAAAAAAAATCTTTCCAGCTCTGGAAAAGCAATACAAAGGCATATTAATATATTAGCAACAAGCAATTTAGCAAGCATAAAACATGTGCATTCATATCACCGGCCGTGGGGGAATAAATGGTCGTTTTTTTTCACTGACATCTCCGGTTTTCGGGGTGTACAATCATGGCTTTTTTTGTCTCTTTTTCCCGTTTCGAAGCTTTGGACTGACGAACTGTCCACGCTGTGGGAAGGGAAATCCTTGGATTGAGAGTGCTCCGGATGCCGGGTTTGGGCACTCGGACTGTCGGCCGGCGACGAGCAAACGTCGAACTTTTGAAGGAGGGTAGTGGAGATGTTGCGGCAACAGGCAGATTATCAAACCATAAAAAAGATTTTTGAAGAGCAATTTCCAGCAACATGGTTGTCTGCCTGAAAAGGGAATGGGCATTGTGTTGCAGCACGCTGTAAACGATGGTTTTGCAAGAGTGGAATCGGGCTGTATCAACAGCGGTTGAAATCTTTTTATAAAAAAATCACAAAGAAAGGTTGCAGTAATGAAAAAAAAACGTAAATTTGCATTTTAAATATTATAGAGTAAAAAAACTATCAAAACACTAATAAAACAATGACTAACATGATTTTGACTGCAGTGCTGGTGTTAGGCCTGATAGGCATTATATTCGCCATTGTACTGTATTTCGTCGCCCAAAAGTTCAAAGTTTTAGAAGATCCGCTGATTGACGAGATCGCCGAGGTGCTGCCCGGCGCCAACTGCGGAGGATGCGGCAAGGCCGGTTGTCGAGCCATGGCCGAGGCTTTTGTGAAACAGGGCAACATGGATGGCCTACACTGCCCCGCAGGTGGTGAGGAAGTGGCAAAAAAAGTGGCCGCGCTGCTGGGATGCACCGCTGAGATTTCGGATCCGATGGTGGCTGTGGTACGCTGCAACGGCAGCTGTGGAAACGCTGTGGCCAAGAACGATTACGACGGTCTGGCCGACTGCGCCTTTGCCAACAGTGTGTATGCCGGTGAGAGCGGCTGCGTATTCGGCTGTTTAGGTCTGGGCAACTGCTCCAAGGCCTGCCAGTTCGGAGCCCTCAGCATGGATCCCGAAACGGGATTGCCTGTCGTTGACGATGACAAGTGCACAGCATGCGGAGCCTGCGTCAAAGCCTGTCCGCGCGGCATTATTGAGTTGCGCAAGAAAGGGGTGAAGAACCGCCGTGTGTTTGTTGCCTGCCGCAACAAGGAGAAAGGAGCCCTGGCCCGCAAGTCGTGCACGGCAGCCTGCATAGGTTGCGGCAAGTGCGAAAAGACCTGCCCGTTCGGTGCCATCAAGGTGGAGAATAATCTGGCATATATTGATTTCAACTTGTGCCGTCTCTGTCGCAAATGCGTGGCCGAGTGCCCGACGGGGGCCATCCACGCCGTCAACTTCCCGCCGCTGCCTCCCAAGAAAGAGGTTCCCGCCGACGGAGCACCCGCACCGGCACCCGCCAAGGAGCCTGCTCCCGAGAAAGTGCCTACCCCCGCCGTGTAATACTACTCACAGAACATCTGGAACAATCAACCAAAAGAATCCGAAAAGATGAAGACATTCAAAATGGGTGGTGTACACCCGGAAGAGAACAAAATATCGACCAATGCCACTATTGAGCAGATGCCCCTGCCCAAACAGGTGGCTGTGTTAATGAACCAACACCTCGGAGCTCCTGCCACACCTATCGTGGCCAAAGGCGACAAGGTGAAAGTAGGCCAGCTGATTGCCGAGGCGCAAGCCTTTATGTGCGCCAATATCCACTCGCCAGTGAGCGGAACGGTGAACAAAATCGATGTGTGCAAAGACATTGTGGGGCTGCCCAAGACAGCCATATATATTGATGTGGAGGGCGATGAATGGATGGAGACCATCGACCGCACACCCGACATCAAACGCGAATGCACCCTTGAACCCAAGGAAATCGTGGCTAAGCTGAAAGAGATGGGCATTGTGGGACTTGGCGGAGCCACCTTCCCCGCACACATCAAATACAGTGTGCCCGAAGGCAAAAAGGCGGAATACCTTATTATCAATGCCGCTGAGTGCGAGCCTTACCTCACCTCAGACCACCGTGTGATGATGGAACACGCCGAAGAGATTTGCATAGGTGTAAGCATCCTGCGCAAAGCTTTGGGTGTGCCCAACGCCTATATCGGCATTGAAAGCAACAAGCCCGAACCCATCCGCGTGATGACCGAAATGGCAAAGACATTCGAAGGCATTATCGTAGAGCCCCTGGTGGTGAAATACCCACAAGGAGCCGAGAAGCAACTTATCAATTCTATCACAGGACGCAAGGTTCCCAGCGGCAAACTGCCTATCGACGTGGGATGCGTGGTGAGCAATATCGGTACCACCTTTGCCGTCTATGAGGCTATCCAGAAGAACAAGCCCCTTATTGAGAACATCCTTACGGTAACGGGCAAAAAGCTTCCCAGCCAACATAACTACCAATGCCGCATAGGTATCACCTATAATGACATTATCAAACACGCATTGGGCGAGCTGCCAGAGAATACAGGTAAAGTAATCAGCGGCGGTACCATGATGGGCAAGGCTATCAGCAATCTGGACGCCCCTACCACCAAAGGAGCCAGCAGTGTGTTGGTGATGGATGAGACAGAATCGCGCCGCAGACCGGAAAGCAACTGCATACGTTGCGGCAAGTGTGTCAACGCATGCCCCATGGGACTGGAGCCCTACCTCTTCTCGGCATTGGTCAAAAACAACCGAATCGAGGAAGCCCAAGCGCACAATATACTTGACTGCATAGAGTGTGGCTGCTGTTTCTTCAGCTGCCCCGCCAACAAGCCTCTTACCGACGAGATACGTCTGGGCAAGAACAAAGTGCGCGCCATGATGGCTGCCAAGAAATAATGAGGTGTAATAAAAAGAGTTTGTTGAATTGAATATAATAATATAAGGTATGAATCTATTAAAGATATCCGGTTCACCGCACGTCCACAGCGACGAATCGACCAAGAAAATCATGTGGCGCGTCAATTTGGCCTTGGTTCCCATGCTGCTTACCGGCATTGCCTACTTTGGTCTGAACGCCCTGCTTATCAGCATGGTGTCGGTAGCATGCTGCTGCCTGTTCCAATGGCTGATTGAGAAATTCATTTTGAAAGTACCTTCGACGGTTTGCGATGGATCCGCCATCGTGACAGGTCTGCTGCTTGCCTTTAATGTGCCCGCCACAGCCGAGATGATATGGCTGGTGGCCATAGGCGCCTTGGTGGCCATAGGCGTTGGCAAGATGACGTTTGGCGGATTGGGCAAGAACCCCTTCAACCCGGCATTGGTAGGCCGTGTGTTCCTGCTCATCTCTTTCCCAGTGCAGATGACCACATGGCCCAGCGTGGGGAAATGGTTCCCCATGACCACCGACACCGTCAGTGGTCCCACTCCGCTGGGGATTCTGAAAGAAGGAGGCAACATCGACCTGCCCACCCTCACCGAGATGTTCCTTGGCCATATGGGTGGTTCGCTGGGCGAAGTGAGCGCCATAGCCATCCTTATCGGTGCCATATATCTGTTGTGGCGTAAGGTCATATCATGGCATATACCAGTGGCCTTTATCGGCACCGCCTTTATCTTTAGCGGCATACTGTGGCTGGTGAACCCCACTCAGTTTATCGATCCTGTCACCACCATTCTCACCGGTGGTATCATGTTAGGAGCCTGCTTCATGGCCACTGATATGGTAACCTCACCCATGGCACGCAGTGGTCAGTTGGTGTTTGGCGTGGGCTGCGGTCTGCTAACCATCATCATCCGAAACTGGGGAGCCTATCCCGAGGGCGTGTCGTTCGCCATCCTGCTGATGAACGCTGTCACTCCCCTTATTAACCGTTGGTGCAAACCCACTCGCTTTGCTTGCTAACATATCATCATAACAACGTTTAAACTTCACAACAATTATGGCAAAGAAAGCTCAATCCACACTCATTAATATGCTGCTGTCGCTGACAATCATTGCAGTGGTGGCGGCAGCTGCTTTGGCATTTGTCAGTTATGTGACAGCCGAGCCTATAAGCAATGCCCAGAAAGCCAAGAAGGAAGCAGCTATCAAAGCAGTGCTTCCCGCATTCGATAAATTAGAGGAGACCGCCATAGACGGCACCAACTGCACCAAGGCCTACGGACCCGACGGCCAACTGGTAGGCATGGCTATCGAAGCCAGCAGTGAGAAAGGCTTTGGCGGCCATCTGGGAGCCGTAGTAGGCTTCGACGCCGAGGGCAATATTACAGGATACCAGATTCTGCAAACCGCCGAGACTCCGGGTCTCGGTGCAAAAGCCGGCGAATGGTTCCAGAAAGGCAACAAAGGAGACGTGATTGGTATGAATCCATCAACCGAATTAAAGGTGAAGAAAGATGGTGGCCAAGTAGACGCCATCAGCGGTTCGACCATCACCTCACGCGCATTCTGCGAACTTATCAATAATGCTTATAATACATTCCAGAAAGGAGGGAACGAATAATGAAAGCTTCTGACATTATTAAAAACGGACTTATCAAGGAGAACCCCACATGGGTGCTGGTATTGGGTATGTGCCCCACACTGGCCACCACCACATCGGCTATTAACGGCATGTGTATGGGGTTGGCCACAGCATTTGTGCTGATGATGTCGAACATCGTCATATCGTTGCTTAAATCGGTGATACCCGACAAGGTTCGAATCCCTGCGTTTATCGTGGTCATCGCCACCTTCGTCACCATCGTACAGTTGGTGATGCAGGCTTACCTTCCGGATTTATACGACACCTTGGGTCTCTTCATCCCGCTGATTGTGGTGAACTGCATTGTGCTGGGACGTGCCGAGGCCTTTGCCTCGAAGAACAATGTATGGCATTCGCTGCTTGACGGTCTCTTCATGGGACTGGGATTCACCTGGGCCCTTACCTTGGTGGGTTTGGTGCGCGAACTGCTCGGAGCAGGTGCCATTTTTGGCCAGAGCATCATCGGTGGCAACGACGGTATGTTGCTCTTCATTTTGGCTCCCGGAGGATTCATTGTTTTGGGCTTTTTGATGGCATTAGTCAAAAAAATTCAAAAAAATTCTTAAATATAGTTAAAAATTAAGGGTGAGGGGGTATCCAAAACGCACCCAAAGACTCTATATATACAAAGAAGTTTTTGCGGAGACTCCGCAAGAATTCTAAAATGGAAAATAAAAAATATATATTGCCATGAAAAAAATAGTTTTTTTTGCATTGATGTGCGCAATTTTCGGATCATGGGGACAGTTGCAGGCTCAGAATTGTGACATACTGCTGAGACCCTACTTTCTGAGGAACAATATCGATCCGAATGAATACCCTGAAGGGAAGGCCGAATGGAGATGCCTTTATGCCCAATCTGCATTTTATCTGACAAACGACATTCCCGAAAATGCCCCGGTATATGACATCAGCGAGGTGTTTGATTATCTTACAGGCAAATATCTCGACAAGAATTTTGTTGTCGACCTTCAAGGTTTGAGCTACTATGGGTACAATTTCATCGATTTTCAGCAGAAGAACGACAAGAAAACTGTATATTTCAGACTGAGATCCGGACAAACTAAATATCTTGCTTTACGAAGCATCATTGAGATGAGCAGTCTGGCAGAACAAGCCACGATGGCCATCCTTTTACAGAAGGAAAAAGCCCAAGAAACTCTTGAAAAATAGAATGATTTCTGACAACCCTCAATAATATAGAAAAATGAAAAAACTTGCTTTTATATTAATGATTCTGTGTCTTGCCTGCGGCATGAAACTATATGCACAGGCACCTGGTGGCGGCGTGGTCTATAACCTCGACGCCAACCTCAGCGGGGACACAATAAACGGCATTGATCCACCCGCCTATCTTTATGATGACGGCGGTCCCACAGGATCCTATGGTGGTGGAATGGATCTTACTCTGCATGTAACAGGAGGATGTGAGGCTATGGATTCGAATGCACACCTGACAGCTATTCTCAACGACTACGAGATTGCATGCTGTGACACCTTGTATATATACGACGGCCCGACTATCAACGATCCCCTCCTGTTGAAGATAAACAATTGCTACGCTTCGAGCGAGAACAGGGCATTCACTATCTCACCCAACAATACGGCCAAGATTCTCACAATTCGTTTCCTGACAAAGGTTGATTCCACCCGGACTTACAAAGGCTTCCATATGGAATTCAACTGCCAACGTGCCTGCGAAAAAATCGAGGCTTTTATTGACAGCACTTACAGCAGGACAGACAAACGTGGCAATATCCTGTCAACACATAAACTCCGTCCCGTGCCCGACCAACGGGATACGGTTTTCGTCATGGACACCATGACTGTGTACGACACCGTATGGGATGACACGGACCATGTTGTATTCCATGTTGTCCCGAGAGACTCGATATTTAGAACTGACAGCATCATCAGGATTGACACCGTTTCATGGGTTGACGCCGCTCTCCTGTGCCAAGGTCAAGGTATCCTTTTCCACGGACACGGCAAATACACTCACAACACCGGCTGGTATAATCCCGTTGACAGCACATCCATCTTCAAATGGAACTTCACAATCGACACACTATACGAATTAGGGGCTACGACTGCGTTCTTCAACAAATTCAGGGACGTGGACTGCTATGACATCACACTTGCCATTGAAGACTCGAACGGCTGCCTATCCAACAACCTACCTAAAATCCAGGTACGCATATCGCAAAACCCGATTAAGACAATCTACGACCTGACACCTGTCTGCTCTGCCGATTCACTCAAAGTCAGTGTTGGCTACGACGGCGATAACGGTACTCTGACCTTGAGAAAGATTGAGCAGCAGACAAGAAAGAGTAAGACATATCAGGTGCGTACATTTATTCCCGATGGCGATGCTTGCGGTTCAGCCTGCTATGAAGCCCCTGTAACCTTCAATGAATTCGGCTCCAAAGTAGTTCATTCTGCATCCGACATCTGCTCCATCTGTGTAAACTACGAGCACTCGTATATGCAAGACTATGAACTCAACATTCTTTGTCCCACATACGACCCGATGAATCCCACTGGTGGAGGTAAAGCCGTTTTAAAACTCAAAGACCCGTCAGCAACGGCTGTACCGCCCAGTGTTGCCGGTGGTGGCGGTTGTTTCACTGGCGTTCCATATCTGGTTAACGGACAGGACGGTTCTGCTGACCATATGCAAGGTGACGAATGCGACACTACCCAGAACCCTTACGGTTTAGGTTTCAGCTATTGTTTCTCCCGTAATTCTGACTATCTTCTCGTCACCGGTGACCGCTGCGGAGTATCGCCTCTGCCTCAAGAATCCGGTCTTGCAAGCACCCAGTACAGGTCATCCTTCACCTACAATCAACCCCCAATCCCTGCTGGATATTATCACGCCGGTCAGAGTGGTGGACCTGTAACAGTTACCACAAAAGACTCGAGCGACCACGAGAATATGATGAACTACTACACTCCTGCCGACGATTTTTCGCAACTCTCCAATTGCCCGCTTAACGGTACATGGCAGATTCAGATTTGTGACAAATGGAAAATCGACAATGGCTGGGTATTCAGTTGGACTCTTGATGTATGTGGCGTAAGTGCAGGTGGCGGTTGCCAATATCAGGTAGGCATTGATTCCGTTGTCTGGGCTCCTGACACCAACCGGGAAACCGATTATCGCGACGGTCTGTACCGCGGTCTTCGTATCAACAAAAAAATCAACGACCCCTCAATAGCCTACATCTCTTCGCCCGACACCAGCGGTGATTTCCGAATCCTGCTGCATATTTACGACGAATTTGGATGTCGTTGGGATACCGTTACCCATATCTCTACCGTCCACACTCCTACTCCAAAATTGGGCAACGATACCACTCTTTGCGGTGTTAACACCATTACCCTCAATGCTGCTGACATCCACACTACTCCCGGCATATCCACCTTCCAGTGGGAACCCACGGGCGACACCACCAGTTCTATCAAGACCATCGGTGGCGTTTACAAGACAACGACCTATGTGGTGCAAGCCATCAATACAGATAAAGGGACATCGTGCCCCGCACGCGACACAATCGTTGTACATGTCAACGAACAGCCTGTGCCCAGTTTCGACCCTGGTATCTATCCTCTTGAAGGCTGCGAACCCTTCACCATCAATATTGACAACACCACTAAATATGGTGACAAATACAGATGGGTATTTGGCGATGGTTCCTACTCCACGCTCAGAAGTCCCAGCCACTCATATGCCGCCGGCACCTATGACCTCAAATACTATGTGGAAAGTGATAAAGGATGTAAAGACTCTCTTATCTTTATAGACCTCATTACCGTCCATCCAAGTCCTGTTGCTTCGTTCATTTGGGATCCCGTATATCCGAACACCGAACACCCCACTGTCAACCTGATTAACACAACTACCCCCGACTTCGGAAACAACAAATACTTCTGGGAGATTCAGTACGACAAGGATATGCCTTACTCCTTCCATACTGTCACCGAAGCCAGTCCCACATTCGAATGGACTGCCAGCAGTGCTGACCAAGACATCTCCGGTTCTTATGCCGTCCGTCTCATTGCCCGCACTGATAACCGGGGTCCCAGTGGTCGTCTCATCCAGTGCGCCGACACCGTTGAGAATAACATCATCATCATCAACGATATGCTGAAATTCCCCTCGGTGGTAACACCCAACGGTGATGGTGTAAACGACATCTTTGTCATCGAGAATCTTGTTGAAGGTTTGGCCTATCCCATCAATAGCCTCGACATATATGACAAATGGGGATCTCGCGTCTTCCATGCCACTAATATCAGCCAGAAAGACCAATTCTGGGATCCCGCAAAAAACAATACTCCTGCCGGATCATATTTCTACCGCTTCAGCGGAAAAGGATACAAAGGTAACATAGAGCATAACGGTGTTATCGAAGTGGTCAAATAATACGGCATTAAAACATTACTACAGGGGTGTCCTTTCGGGCACCCTTTTAGTGCTTTTCTTAACCCTTATTCCGCAAAACGCCGCAGCTCGTCAACGCGACACCCTCGGAACCGGAAGTCCCACACATTTCATTGCCAACACAGGCCAATGGAACCACCCGTTCCTGTTTCAGGCTCAGATGCACAATGCAGCACTCTTTGTTGAGAACAGCTGTCTCACCATTGCGTTGCGCCAATCATCCCACCACGACCATGAAAAAACAGAGCACTTCCACCATGCCATGAGCCAGCAGATGCATTCGTACAAAGTACATTTTGTCGGATGCAATCCCTCGCCTACGGTAACAGGAATGGACATCGACCCATACGGAGGGTATGACAACTACTACTATGGCAACGACCCCAACCGTTGGGCAACCAAATTGATGCACTACAAAACGGTCTACTACAATAACCTTTACCCCGGCATCGACATGGACATTAAAGTGGCACAACTCGCTCTCAAAACCAACTTTTACGTATCTCCTGGAGCCAATGCCGACAACATAGCCATGCAATATGAAGGGGTTGAAAAACTCTATCTGAGCAACGGAAACCTGATTATCCGTACCTCGGTAGGCGAAATAGTGGAAATAACTCCTTACGCCTATCAAGAAACCGATACCGGCCGTCACGAAATCCCTGCCCGATACCGCATACGGGACAATCTTGTCCGTTTCGACCTTGACAAATATGACCCCACCCTGCCTTTGGTCATCGACCCCGTGCTCATCTTCTCAACCTACACAGGTTCCACTGCCGACAACTGGGGAACCACTGCTACTTACGACGCTTATAAAAACACCTACACCGCCGGACTTGTCTTCGGCATCGGATACCCAGTCTCCACTGGAGCCTACGACGGATCCTACAACAACAATGCCGATATAGGCATATTCAAATTCGACTCCACAGGAACACAACGCCTGTTTGCCACTTATCTGGGCGGTTCTAAAGCCGACATGCCCCACAGCATGTTCGTAAACACCTTCGATGAATTAGTCATCTTCGGCACCACCGGCTCCAACAACTTCCCCACCACTCCCGGAGCCTATGATGCAACTTTCAACGGTGGAGACAGCCTCGCCTTCGAAGGCGCTGCCGATATCCTTTTCCCCAACGGCAGCGACATCTTCATCAGCCGTTTCAGCAGCGACGGTGCCCAGCTACAAGCCTCCACCTTTGTAGGCGGTTCGGCCAACGACGGCCTCAACTACCGACCCCACTACAACAACAACCGTATCCTGATGCTTGGCAACGACTCGCTCTACTTCAACTATGGCGACGGAGCTCGCGGAGAACTTATCACCGACGACCTCAACAATATCTACATCGGCAGCACCACATTCTCCAACGATTTCCCCACCACACCCAACAGCTACTGCCCTCACCCCGCAGCCAAACAAAACGGCATCGTGTTCAAGATTGACTACAACCTGCGGAACATGATATGGAGCACCTATTTAGGCAGCAGTCGTGACGACGCTGTCTACTCCATCGACGTGGACAGCAAATACAATCTACTCGTATGCGGTGGAACCAATTCGCCCGATTTCCCCACCACCTCCGGTGTCGTTCAACCTGGCTACGGTGGCGGTTCTGCCGACGGCTTTATCGCCAAACTATCCTACAACGGTGACGTTCTCATGGCAAGCACCTTCTACGGTTCTCCGGCCTACGACCAAATATATTTCGTCCGGACAGGCAAGCACGACGAAGTCTTTATTTTCGGTCAAACCAAAGCCTCGGGCAGCACCATGATACACAACGCATCCTACAATGTTCCAGGCAGCGGCATGCTCCTTGCCCGATTCAATCCAACCATGGACACCATGGAATGGTCTACCGTTTTCGGCACCCCCTTAGGGCGACCCAACCTCTCACCCACGGCCTTTGCTGCCGACATCTGCAATCGAGTATATGCCGCCGGGTGGGGTCGTGATTTCGTAGGTGTAGGCAGCATTACCTGGAACCAGGCCGGCACCCATGACATGGAGATTACCGCCGACGCCATCCAAAGCACCACCGATGGACAAGACTTCTACATCATGAGCATGTCCGCCGACGCCTCATCCCTCGACTATGCCACATTCTTTGGCGAACTGCACGGCAACGGCTCCAGCGGAGGCTACGACCATGTGGACGGTGGCACCAGCCGCTTCGACAAAATGGCCACACTCTACCAAAGTGTCTGCGCCAGCTGTTACGGCAATGACGAATTCCCCACCACATCCGGTGCGTGGTCCAACCACAACAACAGCCACAATTGCAACAACGCCCTTTTCCGTATCAATATCCACAATGACTTTGCCGTAGCCGACTTCGTGGCACCTCCCGCAGGCTGTGCTCCCTACACCGTCGAATTCACCAACACCGGCCGTGGCACCTCGTTCCTTTGGGACTTTGACGATGGCACCACCTCCACCCTCCGTGCCCCCAGCCACACTTTCAACGCTCCCGGACTATATAATGTGCGACTCATCGCCACCCTTGACAACGGCTGCAAAATGAGCGACACCATCGAACATACCGTCCACGTCCTTGACGAAGAAATCACCCACAACACCACATTCAACTTCTGCGACAACACCCAAGTACAGATAGGAGTCCAACCCATGCTGGGCTGCACCTACCACTGGATTCAGGGGGAAGTGTCCGACAGCACCATTGCCAACCCCTTCATCTCCCATCCCGGCACCTATGTTCTCCTCATCAATGCCCTCAGCGGTTGCTCCGAAACCGACACCTTCTTCGTAGAATTTTACAATTTTCAAGACTCCCTCATCATCTTACCGCCCACCTGTCCCGGTGGCAACGACGGCATGGCCATCGTCTCTGTCTCACCCCAGATGTCCGACTCTGCCCATTACTATTGGGACGGCGTTGAAGGCGACACCATCCTTACCGGTCTCAGTGCCGACGGACGCACCCATACCCTCGTTATCGAAAGCCGTGGCTGCCGCACCGAGCACACCTTCACCGTCCAAGACCCTCCCTCCCTTACCAAACAGAAGAAGTGTTTAGACCTGCTTTGTGGAACCGCGTGCAACGGCTATATCGACATCGCATACTCCCTTCCCAACTATTTTATTGGCGACACTCTGATTGACAGCCTGTGCGAAGGCACCTACATCATCCTGCTGCACGACACTGCCGGATGCCCCTATTACGACACCACCGTCATTACTCGCGACACATCACTCCTCCATCTCCATGTCTGGTCCGACGACAGTCTGCTCTTCCTTACCGAAAGCACCCAACTCCATGTCACCCCAGTCCCCGGAGCACGCTACTCCTGGAACCACGCCAACACCCTCGACCGACCCACCTCAACCGATCCCGTCGCCACACCTACCGACACCCTCACCATCTATGGCGTCACCGTTGTCGATAGTTTAGGCTGCTCATGGTATGGCGAAATCCCCATCCACTGTACCGATGTCATCTGTGGCCGTCCAAACGTCTTTATCCCCAACGCCTTCTCACCCAATGGCGATGGAACCAACGACCGGCTTTGTTTCAAAGGCGATTTTATCACCTACTTCTACATAGCCATCTACACCCGTTGGGGCGAAAAAGTGTTCGAAACACACGACATCCACGACTGCTGGGACGGTCGCTACAACGACAACTGGTGCATGCCGGGAGTTTATACCTACACCTGCCAAATCCGCTGCGAGGCAGGGCAGCAGAACTATTTGAAAGGCGACATCACCCTGATACGATGAAAGACCAATTTGTCATAGCCTACCTTGCCGACTTCAGCATGACCCAAGAAGTCGTCTCCCATGCATGCCACATGGCGCGTATGCTCAACAAAGGGCTTATCCTGCTCTACATAGAAGACAGCCGATACCATTTACCCTCCGTCGACGAAGCCGAAAAGACCCTTCTGAGGCTCGAAAAAGAGCATCCCGATGTCAATCCCGCCCATGTGGCTCTCAAAGGCAACACACGCGAAATTATCAACGCCCTCCCCACCCTACTCAACGGTGTGGTGGCCGTGGCAGGTATCGACACCCACGCACGCATCGGCAGCCTGTGCAACCCCAAGCGCGTGCTGCACAACTTTGCCCAATGCAAAATAGCCTACCTGACCGTGCAGCAACCCCTTGCCGACCCCACCCCCTACTCCAACGTGGCTTTCAGCATCGACTTCCACAAAGAAAGCAAAGAAAAACTCATCTGGGCCTCCTACTTTGCACGTTTCAACCACAGCCGCCTGCGTATGCTCCATTTCCAATACAACGACCCCGGACTGCACAACAAATGGCATAACAACGTCCTATTCATGGACAAATTCTTCTCCGGACTCAAAGTCACCTACGACACCCTCACCGTCGAAGGTCGTGCACTCTTCCCCGAAACCATTGTCTGCCGCACCGCTGCCGATGCAGGCTGTTCCCTGCTCGTCTCCGTCACCACCGACACCCGCAACCGCGATGTAATCGAATGGTTCGTCGGTGCACAGGAAGACCGCATTGTCCGCAACCCCCGTCAACTACCCATCCTCTTCATCAACCCCCGCAACGATATTTACGTGCTCTGCGACTAAACGGCCATTATAAGTCCACCTATCCAACAACACCCCTTCGACATTCCCATGAACAACACCCCTGCAAACAACAGCCTCTTCCTCAAAGCGAAAGGAAGAATCCGAACACTCCTTTGCGAAACACACCTCAACCCCTCGCAAAAAAACTGGCTCACACGCCACTGGCTTATTCTCGACGGCAGTTGGCTCAAGATTCTTGCAATCGTCAGTATGACCATCGACCATGTCGCCGCCATCGCCATTTGGCGCATGCCCATCGGCATCACGCCACTCTTTTTCATCGGCAGCCACCCCGTCAAAATCTACACCCTCATGCGCATGATAGGACGGCTGGCTTTCCCCATCTTCTCATTCCTTCTGGTAGAAGGCTTTCTCCACACCCACAGCCGCAAACGCTACGGACTGAACCTCTTCCTCTTTGCCCTCATCTCCGAAATCCCATGGAACCTAATCCATAACGGAGCCCTGCTCTATCCCAAACAGAATGTATTCTTCACCCTGTTTTTAGGCTATTTGGGCATCTGCGCCATCGAATATTTAAAGCACAGCCGCCTCCGGCAAATCATTGCCCTCACACTGCTCCTTGCCCTATCCTTTGTGCTTAGAGCCGACTATGGATGCTCCGGTTTCGCCTTCATATTAATCCTCTACATGCTCCGCAACAACCGAATCCCCCAAGCCATTGTAGGCAGCTGCATCCTGCCCAGCCGGTGGCAGGCAGGACTCGCCTTCATCCCCCTCAGCATGTACAATGGCAAACGGGGATTCATCAAGGGCGCTTTCGCCAAATACTTCTTCTACCTCTACTACCCGCTCCACCTTTTCATCCTATACCTTATTTTCCGGTAGCACACCGATTAAGCCATTCCTCTCTCTAACAACGATATAAGCAATACGATTTTTGCTTTTACCCTTACAAAGGTTTGCTTTTTCTTCCACCCTTCGACCTCCGTTCTACCTCAGTTCTCCTTCTGAAANNAACGATGGGAGAACGATGGGAGAACTGAGGGCTAAGGAGCGAAGGGGGAGCAGCCGAAGAACAGTCTTTCAACCGGAAAAGGGAGAAAGAACTGATAATCAATCCACATCTCAGCAACCGCAACACATGCCTAAACCTCAGTGAAATGAGATGGAATTGACGAAAATCGGATTACCCGATAGTTTTTTTGTCCCATTTCAGAAAAAAAATGTATCTTTGTAAACATATACGAAACTTCAACTCCCATTTAAGAGCATGAAAAACAATATATTTAAACTGGATAAAAGAAATACTTTACGTTTTCTACTGCTATGTTTACTCTATGGTACGGGGACGGTTGCAGCCTCCACCCTATGCCCCGACAGCCCCGACAGCTGTGTGATTAACCAACTGCCTTATGTACAAAGATTCAACAATCCTGTGGGAGGTTTCCTGCCTTGTTGGTACCGGATGAATGAAGACTCTTCCTACTTCGGAAACATATATATAACAACGCAAGACTCTGTTTCATATTATCTGTTGATACGAAGTAACTACTATGCCTCTTCCCAATATGTGGCACTCCCGTCTATTGATGGAACGCTGGCTGACACCAGTTCTTTGTTCCTGTTATTAAACTACAGCTCCTACATCCAATACTACAATAATTCACACGAGTTGGGCTTGATGACCAACCCCAACGACCCTTCTACTTTCAGTCGCATCTGTTACTTACCCCGTCCAAACCAAAGCCAGTTCTTCACCAACAAATTGGCCATAGCGTTGCACAATCTTGGCGCAGGGCAGCATATAGCGGTGAAAACCAATATCCCAATAGGCGATAACGACTATACTTGGATTAACTCAGCCGAGATTGACTATTTGCCGGAATGTGGATTGGTATACAACGCCAGTTGCTCCAGAATGAGCAGATATGGTGCGTTGCTTGTATGGGACTACTTACCTGGCTGGAGCGAGGACAGCACTATCTTTACCGTAGCGGTCTATAGAAACAGCGATACATCCCTTGTCGACGTCTTCACCACTCGGCAGCAACAAGCAATTATTCACGGACTACAGCCAAATAACACAACTTATACCGCCATCATCACCCCGACTTGTGGCGAGGGGACAGACACAGCATCTTCCACACGCAGAGACACTGTGACCTTCCGCACATATTTATCGTATACATGCGCCCAACCCCTCTTGGTATTGTCTGAATGCAGTGGGGACTCAGCCACCATACAATGGGTTCCCAAAACGGGAGACACTGCATGGAACATCTATCTTAAGAATGGTTATAATTGGAATCTGTTAGAAAGCAACTACCGCGATTCATCCTATACGTTGCACAACCTTCAGCCCGGCGTTACATATACCGTACGAGTAAACTCCTTGTGTGACACTTACGATGAAACAGGGTACAACACATTAAGTTTTTTCCCAAAATGCCAAACGGAGATTGTACCATTCTATGAGAACTTCGACCATTCCGACTTAAACTGCTGGGAAAATGCCGATGATCCCATTTCGCTTTTTTCCAGAACTTTTCTACGCTTACCACCAATGAAAGCTACTGCATTGCCTGTTTTCGACCAACCTTTGAACACCCTTTCCATATCGGGCGAGATGGCGGGCAGCGGCCTGATTGTCGGGATTGTGCCTGAAGGAGGTATACTGCCGAATGATTTCCTACCCCTCGACACATTGAACAATGTTTATGACACCTGCTGGGAGACCTTCTACTATAGCTTTTTACATTCGCCATACACCTCCGGACGGATTGTTATCATGAACTCGTACCCATTATTGATAGGGATTGACAATCTGTCTGTGAACTTCAATAACGACTGTCCCCAGCCTTGTCATCTTCACGATTCTGCCATCACTGCCCATTCCGTCGTGCTGGGTTGGCAATCAGAAGAGGAAGTATGGAGCTACGAGGTGGAATATGGTCCCTACGGATTCGAACACGGTACCGGTACCACTCTCACGGTGATGAATTCCCCTATAACCTTGTCAGGACTGAATTCCGGTTCCAACTATGAAGTTTATATCCGTTCGCGTTGCTCTGACGGAGACTCTTCGGTCTGGTCATTCCCCATCAACTTCACCACCTCGTGCAGCGACATTTCCAGCCTGCCTTGGTATGAAGATTTCGACTCCTGGTATGGCCTCCAACCCCCATGTTGGAGTTATTATTACTGGAGTAATGCTAGTAGTGTCGGAATGTATCGACTGCCTGATGGCGATACGGCTAAAGCCCTTTGGTTGCATCAGCAGGCATCGCTACCGCGACTCGGCCGCATGATCCGCACACAGACCCTTCAAACCACCCTGACGTCATGGCATACCGATTCATTTTATTCCATTTATGATCCACCTATTTTAATAATAGGGATAAGCCATGCACCAAACAATCCCGACAACTTCACACCCATTGATACACTGCACCTCACCCTGCAACCCACCACCTATAACATAGTTTTCAACAACTATACCGATACAGGCCGATACATCATATTAAAACCTGTATACAACACCAATCTATCAAATATAATAAAAGTATTTATTGACGACATCTATATCGATATTCTGCCCGACTGCATCAGTCCTTACATGTTGTCGGTCGACTCAATCGGAACCACCGAAGCAACACTTCATTGGATTGAACGGGGAAGTGCAACCGAGTGGGAGATTGAATACGGTCTCCATGGGTTCCAGTCTGGCACCAGGATCGTGACTGCAAACAACACTTTTATCCTCTCTGGCCTGGTTCCCAATAATGAGTATGAGTACCGCGTGCGTAGCATCTGCAACAATGCCGGTCCCTATGGATGGAGCGACACATCGGAATGGTCGTACCAGTCCTTTACCTTCTCCACGTTCCCCACCCCTGCCCAGGTGCCTTACCATTGCGATTTCGAGGACACCATCGAGTATCGCAATTGGGTTGACGTTAGCAAAACTCCCTTTGCATGGCGACGAGCAGTAGTCGACACATCATCCGAAGCATACGGATACTCTTTCGTCTTCAATAACGACAGCAATCAATACCGAGACAATTTAATAATCAATGGTACCCTTTTCCGCGACATAGACTTTGGCCCTCGTGACACGATGGACGCAGAATCCGCCTACAGCCATACCCTTATTTTCAGACATAAAGCCGGTATTATGACTGGTCCATATCCAGCTCATTACTCAAACCATGCCCACTGCCGCGCAGTTCTGTGTATCAACGACCTAATTGAGCCCCTTGCACCATCTAACAGTCTCATGATGTCGCCTTGGGGACCGATAGACTCGCTCGTAGTGATTGCAGACAGTCTTCTGTATGACGATTGGTCATTCTCATTTGATTCCCGTGAGAATGCTTCCAACAATGCCCTGTACGACACATGGGTGACCGATACCATTGAGCTGACCGACCTCTACGGTGTCCACCGTCTGACATTCTTCATCTCATCCTCTTTCAAATGGGATTCCATCCTATTCTTCACAATCGACGACATACATATCATACCCACCTCATGTCCTAAGCCCACCAATCTGCATGTTGTTGACATCGGAGCCCATAGTGCCAACCTCGCATGGCGAGGGCTATCTGACGGCCAATATTTGGTGAGTTACCATCCTATCGATATGCCAGACTCACTGATGTTCGACACCGTTGAAGGCAGAAACATCACCTTGGTAGGGCTTTCCCCCCTTATCACTTATTCGGCACAGGTGCAACTGATGTGCGACAGCGGAGTCCTTTCCAACCCATCCTCCATCGTTTTCACCACCTTGCTGTGCGATAGTCTCCGCTGCGATTCGGCAGCTGTCGACTCTTCGATAGGCAATCGCTCCAGCTTGCTACCCGTGTCTTTTTCCGACTCCTACTCCTATTCACAACAGATATTCCCTGCCTCCTGTTTCGCTGGAGCAGGAACGATAAACGCCATCAACCTGTCGTACACCCTCACCGACTCCGGCACATCCGTAAACAACTATACAGTCTTCCTTGGCCACACCGACAAGCAGGCATTCTCCAGCAACGACGATTTTGTCGACCCTGTCCAAATGAGCCTTGTCTACACAGGGCCGCTACCCACGGCTGACGGATGGGCAAAGATAATACTACAGGCACCCTTCTACTACAACGGTGAATCCAATCTGGTACTGGCTATAGGCAACAGTGCCAATACTGCCAAGCCTATGGCATGCCTTGTCAACCCCACACCGCATCATTCCAGCATCTTGTTGAGGAGCAGCACGCCAATCAATGCCAGCTCACTCTATTCTCTCCAACACGAGGCTGGTTTCCGCAGCTCCCATCCGCTTCATTGCCAAGCCATCTTCGAGTTCTGTCCAGCCTGTGCATGTGCCAGCCCCACCATTCTTCCTCCTCTACTGCGGGTAAGGCATTGCACACTCCGTTGGCGCGACCTCCACGCCGATGCCTACCAGCTCAGCTACCGGTCTCTGTCAAATCCCCAGTGGGACACCACGTTTACTATCACCGACACCTCATTCCACATCGCTCACGTTGTTCCCGACCAAGACTATGTCTACCGTGTGCGCCAGATATGCACCGACACATCAGTCCACCAATGGGCTTACGGCTATTTCCGTACCAGTCCCTCCCTGTGTCCCATCCCCGAGAATTTGCATCTGGCCGACCTTAACCCCGACGGAGCCACCCTGCAATGGACTCCGGACGACGACTTTCTATTCTTCAATCTGCACGTCTTCAACAGCGTGTTCGACACACTCATAACCACTTCCGACTCCCTGTTCACTATCCGGCGACTCTACTACGGAGTCGTGTACAAAGCAGCCGTACAAGCCAATTGCTTTCCTGGCATGCCGGCCGGCGAATGGAGCGACACCATTAGTTTCACCACCCCCACTTGTCCCGACGTCACAAATCTCACCTACACTAACCTGCGCAGCAATAGTGTAGATCTCGACTGGCTTTCGGAAGACACCATAAGTTTATGGGAAATATCGTATGGCCCAAGAGATTTCCACTACCAACAAGGCACCTCTATCTTTGCCGACCATCACCCCTACACACTCACCGATCTCGAAAGCGAAATGGAATACGATGTTTATGTCCGGTCGGTATGTGGCTCAGGTTTCCCAAGCGAACACTGGTCCAACGTCATCAGTTTCACCACCCAATATGCAGGCATTGAGAGCCGTCCTACAGCCTACGGCTTCTCCATCAGCCCCAACCCGACAAAAAGCCACCTGACGGTCACCCTTGGCGAAAACATCGAAGGTCCGGCCAGACTGACTGTTCGCGACGCTCAAGGGCGCACAGTGCATCAAACATACCTCGCTCCCGACACACGGCAAATAGTATTTACCATGAATTCCGAGACCATCGCCTCAGCACACAGCATATATTTCATCACTATTACTGCCTCTAATTTTTCCGGCACAAAAAAGTTTATTGTCGAGTAAACGGATTTTTTTTCGTATCTTTGCAAAACGAATGATAAACAAAGATACCATAGACCGCATAATGGATGCCACCCGCATCGAAGAGGTGATTGGCGAATTCGTATCCCTCAAGAAACGGGGTGCTAACCATATAGGTTGCTGTCCTTTCCACAACGAAAAGACACCCTCTTTCTATGTGTCGCCTTCCAAAGGCATATTCAAATGTTTCGGATGCGGAAAATCGGGCAATGCTGTAGGTTTTTTGATGGAACATGAGCATTACTCCTACCCCGAAGCCCTGCACTGGCTGGCCGACAAATACCACATCCAGATTGAAGAGGAGCAGATGACCGAAGAGCAAAAAGAAAAGCAAACCGAGCGCGATGGTCTTTTCCACGTCAGTGAATTTGCCCAGAAATACTTTGCCGACCTGCTCTATAACAATGAACTTGGCCGTGCCATCGGCCTTAGCTATTTCCATCAGCGAGGCCTCAGCGACGACATCATCAAAACATTCGGTCTTGGCTACTGCCTTGACGAATGGGACAACTTCACCGTATACGCCCGCCGCAACGGCTATTCCGACACTGTACTCGAAAAGACCGGCCTCACTATCTTTAAAGAAGACGGCAAAGTCTACGACCGTTTCCGCGGACGTGTCATGTTTCCCATCTTCAGCATCTCAGGCCGTGTGCTTGGATTCAGCGGCCGAATTCTCTCCAAAGAAAAAAAGACTGCCAAATACGTCAACTCTCCCGACTCCGACATATACAATAAAAGCCATACTCTTTACGGTCTTTACCAAGCCCGTAATGCCATCAGCAAAGCCAATAAATGCTATCTTGTTGAAGGCAATGTCGATGTCGTCTCCATGCACCAGTCGGGTGTATGCAATACTGTGGCCTCATGCGGCACTTCTCTCACCATCGAGCAGATACGCCTCATCAAACGCTACACCCCCAACGTCACCGTCCTTTACGACGGTGATTCTGCCGGCATAAAAGCCGCACTGCGCGCTGTCGATCTCCTATTTGAAGAGAGCATGCATGTCCGTGTCGTCCTCTTCCCCGACAACGAAGACCCCGACAGTTATGCCCAAAAGTACGGTTCGACCCAACTACAGGAATTCCTTCGCGACCATGAAGAGAACTTCGTCACGTTCAAAACACGTGTCCTGCTCGAAGGCGTGGAAAACGACCCCATCCGTAAGGCCGAAGTACTCAAAGAGATTGTACACACAATTGCCCTTGTCCCCGACATGATTGAGCGGCAGGAATACATCAAGCAGACTGCCTCAAACCTCAATGTCTCCGAGAGTATACTTACCCAAGAACTGGCCAAAACCATGGCCAGCAATGCCCAGAAAGCATGGAAAGAAGAACAACGGCAAAACAACAACACTGAATCCAGACAAAATACAGAGCCCCAGCAGCCGGGACAGCAAGCCACTCCAGAAACAATCCCGGCACCCATTATCGAACCCACCTCAGGCTTAGACAGCAACCACCGTTTTGCCGAATTCCAAGAGCAACAGCTCATCCGCCTGCTTATCAACCACGGCAACAAAACAATAATGCAAGACGGCATAGACGAAGCCGGCAACCCCTGCCCCATGTCGCTCCCCATTGCCGAAATCATAGTCGACGAACTCACCAGCAACGAGCTGACTTTTTCCAATCCAGTCTATCAGCAAATCTTCAACATCTACAGCAATGCCGTTGCCAACAGCCAGCCCCTGCCCGATGCCAACTTCTTTGCCATGAACCCCGACAGCATACTTCGCAACACCGCACTCACCCTTATGCTCAACCCATACAACATAAGCCCCCTCTGGCAGGAGCGAAAAAACATCACCGTTCCCTCAATCCTTACCCACCTACGTCGCGAAGTCGAAGAGTCCATTCTCTCCTTCAAACAGAAAAAGCTGGAGCAGGAACTGGAGAATAACGCACTCCAACTCCGTTCGTGCACCAATCCCGATGACATACTCATTCTCATGGCCAAGAGAAAAGAGCTCATCGAATTGCGCCAAGCCGTTTGTACACAACTAAACCGAGTCATCATCTAAACTAAATCAAAAAACGAGAATAAAAAGCTAATACCAACCGTCACGATTTTTGTCAGACCCCCATTCATTCATCACGATTAAATAAAACTAAAGTGGACATTCAAACAATAAAACAACGATACGGAATCATTGGCAATGACCCTAAACTACTGCTCGCCATCAACAAAGCCATCCAAGTAGCCCCCACCGACCTCAGTATCCTTATCACCGGTGAAAGTGGCGTAGGCAAAGATGTCTTCTCGCGCATCATTCACGAAAACAGTCTGCGCAAACATACCAAACAAGGCCGCGGTCTTATCTCCGTCAACTGTGGTGCCATACCCGAGGGTACCATCGAGAGCGAACTCTTCGGCCACGTAAAAGGAGCTTTCACGGGTGCCGACAAAAACCGTAAAGGCTATTTCGAAGAAGCCGACGGCGGCACTATTTTCCTTGACGAAATAGGCGAATTACCCCTTGCCATGCAGGTCAAACTGCTACGTGTACTCGAAAACGGCGAGATCATACCCGTTGGTTCCTCCACTGCACTCAAAATCAATGTCCGCATCGTGGCAGCCACCAATGTCGACCTCGTAGCCGCCGTGCGCAATGGTCGTTTCCGCGAAGACCTCTACTACCGCCTGCAACAAATATCCATCTACATCCCTCCCCTGCGCGAACGCATAGACGACATACCCTTGCTCTTCCGAAAATTCTCGTCCGACGTAGCCGAAAAATACCACATGCCACCCATCTTTCTGACCGAAGATGCCCGCCAATACCTCATGCACTATCCTTGGTATGGCAATATCCGCGAACTGAAAAACGTCACCGAACAAATAGCTGTGGTCGAGACCGAACGCACCATCACCCGCGACATACTACAAAACTATCTCAATTACGTTCCCGAAGAAAAAATGCCCGCCCTCATATCCCCCGCCAACAATGGGAACCAGCAGATTATTTCCGACCGTGAACTGCTTCTCAAAGCCCTCTCTATGGGGCAAATGATCAGCGAGATGCGCAATGAAATCAACGAACTTCGCCATGCTGTCACTCAATTGGCCCAAGGCATACCCCTTGCCAAAGAGTCCTCCATACAACCCAATGCCTTCCCTATCATCGAATCGGCCGGCAACCAAAACGACAACACGCTACACGTCATCCCCGCCCATCAAACCATCGACCAACCCGAAGAGGAATTCCAAGAATCCGAAATGGTCGAGGACGAACCCCTTGCTCTCGAAGAGCGGGAAAGACGTGCCATCCGTCTTGCCCTCGAGCGCCATGGCGGCAAACGCAACCTTGCAGCCAAAGAACTTCACATCTCAGAACGCACACTCTACCGCAAAATAAAAGAATACGGCATTGATATTTAATCAACATCGTGAAGACCAACGACCTCCACATCGAACTGCCCACCTCCAAAAGCATCAGCAACCGCTGGCTTGTGCTGAACCACATAGCCGGATATCCCTTTGTGCTACGCAACCTATCCACCGCCGACGATACCCAACTGCTCCAGACCCTCCTCGGACAGTTGCGACGTGGCACTTCGACTCATTTCCACTGCCACAATGCAGGCACTGTGGCACGTTTTCTTCTGGCTCTTTTAGCCGTCACCCCGGGACATTGGAGTCTCGGTGGCGACACGCGGCTGAAACAACGTCCCTTTGCTCCACTTATCAATGCACTCCGCAGCATGGGCTGCCAAATCCTCTGCACCGAACAGGAAGGATGCCTTCCTGTCGAAATCGAAGGCTACATTCCCCAGCGTAAAATGGTGGAGATCGACCCCTCTGCCAGCAGCCAATTCGTTTCGGCCATGCTCCTTATAGGCCCTCTTTTGCCCCAAGGACTCACCCTTACCCTCACCGACCGCGCTGCCTCACGCCCCTATATCGACATGACGCTGGCTATCCTGAACCAGGCCGGCATCGAAACTTCCGTCAGTCCCAACCGCCGCGTATACCGTGTATCCACAATGCCCGCTGACGGATTGAAACGGAATCTCGCCATCAACATTGAACGCGACTGGTCGGCAGCAGCCTACATCTATGCCGCTGCAGCCCTTGTGCCAGGCATCCGGTTGCGCATGCCTGGCCTTCCGCTCACCAACTCATGCCAAGGTGACCGCGTGGTGGCTCAAATTTTCGAACGCCTCGGCGTCACCACACGCGAGGTCAAGTCGCCCTACCGCACCAACGTGCGCTCCATCACTGTACAAGGGACCAACACCCACGACAATCTTCTCGAATATAATTTCACCGACTGCCCTGACCTGTTGCCCCCGGTTTTGGTCACCTGTGCCGCCTTGGGAGTCCGCGCCCGGCTGCGAGGCATCAAGAACCTGCGTCTCAAAGAGTCCGACCGTATTGAGGCTCTGCAACAGGAGCTGAAAGTTTTGGGAGCCAGCACTACCCTCACCGCCACCGAACTGCGCCTACCTTCCACACACCTGCACCCCGCTGCAAGTGTCAGCTCGCACACCGACCACCGCATAGCCATGGCCTTCGGTATTTTGACATTGATATTCCCCGACCTCATTGTCGAAGACCCCGAACAAGTGACAAAATCCTTCCCAGATTTCTGGAACCAATTGGAAACTATTCGCAAGACAATCCACGACGACGATTCTCCCTCGTCTTAACCACAACCCCTGTCAAAGCATCCCGCCAACAACCCATAAACCCCCACTCGGTCATTCGGCCGACTTTTATATTCTTTCTCGCTTTTTCAGGTCTGTTTATCCCAATAGGAAAAGAGGAGAAATCCCTTACCTCACTGACTAAAAGAGAGAGTAAACCACCACTCCCAGAAAACCCGAGGCAAGGATGAGCAGGATAGGACTTTTGCGACGCAACGAGAACACAAAAACCAACACAAAGATTAGCAGGCTCACTATAAACTGAAGTGAAAAGGCTGGCTGCCCGAAACTATCGGTGGTGAGGAGTTGGAGAGCCACAGCGGCAATAAGGCCAACAACCACTTTGCGAAGCAGACGGAAAACATTGTCAATATCGCGATTGCCTTTGGTATGCTGCAAAAAGATGACGGCCACAAGCATAAGCACGACAGGAAACAGAATGACGGCACCAGAAGCCAACAAGGCCCCAAAAACGGCCTGCCAAGGTTCGTAGCCAGCATTGAGAACAGCGGTATATCCAGTATAGGTGGCAGTATTGATGCCCACAGGACCAGGGGTCATCTGGCTTACAGCGAGAATATCAGTAAACTCCTGCGGGGTAAGCCAAAGGTGGTTGACAGTCACCTCGCTCTGTATAAGGGCAATCATGGCATAGCCGCCACCGAAAGTGAAAAGTCCGATCTTAAGGAACGTCCAAAAAAGTTGCAGAAAGACCATATGAGACAAGTTATTTCTTGATTCTACCATAGATAAATCCCAGCACCACGGCGGCAAGGATGATGAGAATGGGGCTGACATCAAAAAGCCAAATGAGCAAAGCGGCAAGGATGGGAATCCAGCAGGTGGACCAGCCAATGCCTGCCGACTGGGCCAAACGAAACACAGGAGCGGCAATCAACGCCACCACGGCAGGCCGCACACCCATGAAAAAACGCTCAACCACAATATTGCCGCGGAAATGACGGAACAGCATGGCGAGTACGATAATGAAAATAATCGGCATGACAATATTGCCTACAATGGCCGAGAGAGCTCCAGAAAATCCGCGCAAGCGATAGCCCAACCCCGTAGCCATATTGACAGCCAAAACACCTGGCATAGACTGGGAAAGAGCCAATTGATCAAGGAACTCTTCACGGCTGAGCCAGCCACGGCGATCCACCAATTCCTGCTCCATGAGTGGTATCATGGCATAGCCACCCCCAATGGTGAATGTGCCTATTTTGAAAAAAGAATAAAACAATTCGCAATATTTTACCATAGTCCACGTTATTGAATGGAAAAATATATAACGAAACGGAACTAAAAAAATTGTACAGATAAACAATTAGCGGTCGTCCATGACCCAATAATAAAAAGTCAATCTAAAAAATGATACTACTCGACATTTCAAACGGATGGAAAACAGCCATTATGATAGTGGCTTTAGTTGTTGTGTTCTATTTCTTTATGATTCGCCCTCAGAGTCAGGAAGCAAAAAAAGAGGCCGCCTACCGGGACAGTCTGAAAGCAGGTGACCAGATCATGACAGCAGGTGGCATACATGCCACCATCGTCAGCACTGACGAGATCTATGCAGTGCTCGAAATAGCAGCCAACACCCACATCAAAGTGGCCAAGACCAACATTAAGCCCATCCCTGAGCGAAAACGCAAATAGCCTTTGATAGTTAATAATTGATAAAACTTAGAAAACTTTCTTAGTTTTCCAAGTTTTCTGTGTATCTTTGCACCTTGCAATTTGATAGGCAACCCACACTAAAAGCTGCATATCAACAAGGCTATCAACAATATGGCAACAGAAGACAATAGGCAGAAAATTGTTGAGACCGCGGCACAATTGTTCAACAGCCGCGGCATAAAGGGGGTGACGATGGACGACATCGCCACCGCTATGCGCATGTCGAAACGCACCCTTTACGAAACTTTCGCCAACAAAGAAGAACTGCTGACAGAATGCCTGATGTTGGTTCACGGTGAGATTGAAAGACGACACAAAGAGGTATACATGAAGGTGGATGAACCGCTTTTGGTTGCCCTGTATATGGTCAGAATCAATGCTATGTCGAACCACAGTTACTGCCACCTGATAGAGGAGGCAGAACGATACTATCCCGAAATACATGACCATTTCTTCAAGCTAAACACCTCCGCTTTCCGCGACATGATGATGAAAGCGATGAACTATGCCAAGGACAACAACTATCTGCGTCCCAATGTAGACATTGACACCACGGTTGATTTCATCTGCCGCTTTGTACAGGAGCACCGTATCTCGAAGATTGCCGACACCGAAGAATATGCCCGGAAAATGAGCGAGGTGAGTTTCACATTCCTACGCGGACTGATGTCCACCGACACTATCATCCGGTATGAGAAAAAAGAAGGGGATTTTAAGCAAATAATGAATTTAAAATAAATGAAATATACATTACAATGACGACTTTAAGAAGACTGACTCTATCATTATTGGCGCTACTATTCGTCAGCACTGCAGTCTCTGCCCAACAGCCTTCGGGCGAAGGCAACATACTCAGGCTTTCGTTAAAAGAGGCGCAAAACTATGCCGTGGAGCACAATTACGCCCTGCAAAACGCAGCCCTTGACGTAAAGAAAGCTGAAGCCACCCGATGGCAGACGCTCTCGACCATGCTGCCCCAGGTCAAAGCCGGCTTTGACTACCAGAACATGTGCGGTTATGAGATGAACATCGGTGGTCGCAACTCGATGTCCTCAATGTTGCCCGACTCCATCACCATCGGTGGCACCACGTTACCCATCTCGTTCCCCAGCAGCGGATCCTCAAGCGGAACAACCACCGGCGGCATTCCCATGAACCCCAGCGGAACCTTCAGCATCACCGCCTCGATTGCCCTGACAGGTGCCCAGATTGTGGGAACCATCGTGAACAACATCGCCCTCGACATGGCAAACATCACCAACCAAAAGACGGAGTTCACCACCCGCACCAACGTAAAGACCACCTACACCTCCATCCTGATTAT
>DBXQ01000061.1:37426-40835 GCA_002309955.1 Bacteroidales bacterium UBA1208 | reverse complement strand
ACCAGCATCCCGATGAACCCCAGCGGTACCTTCAGCATCACCGCTTCGATAGCGCTGACAGGTGCCCAGATTTTGGGAACCATCGTGAACGGCATCGCCATCGACATGGCCAACATCACCAATCAGAAGACAGAATACACCACCCGCACCAACGTAAAGACCACCTACACCTCCATCCTCATCATGGAGCAAACCCTCCAACTGCTCGACTCGAGCCTGCAGAACATGCTGCAACTGCTCGCCGCCACCGAGGCCAGCGTCAAAGCCGGTGCATCGGAGCAGGTCAATGCCGACAAAATCAATGTACAGGTTGCCTCCATGCGCAACAGCATCCGTGCCAACGAGCGCACACTGAATGTGCTCTACAACTCCATGCTGTTGATGTTAGGTGCCGACGTCGACTCCAAGATCGAGCTCTCCACCCCCCTCGAGGAGGTACTCGACATCAACCACGCCGCCCAACTCACCCTTGGTGGCTTCAAGATCGAAGACAACTACGACTACCAGCTGCTGCTACAATCAGAGAGACTCGCGCGCAAACAAGTCTCGTTAGCATGGATGGACTTCACCCCTACCCTGTCCGCCTACTATCAATACAGCGACAAAACCTATTTCGGCAAAGATGCAGGATTCAATATGACCCCTCCGAACATGATCGGCGCCAGCGTGAGCCTGCCCATCTTCCAGAGCGGTACCCGCATGGCCAAAATCAAGAATGCTAAAATCGGCTTGCAGGAAACCCTCAACAGCAAACAACAAGCCGAAGACGGCCTGAAAGTACAATACAACCAACTGTGCTACGACCTGGTCTCGGCCATAGAGAACTACACCATACAGCGCAACAATCTTGACGTCACCCAGCGGGTGTTCCGCAACGTGAGCGAGAAATACACCTACGGCCACGCCAGCAACCTTGAGGTCACCAACGCCAGCACCGACATAATCACCGCCCAGAGCAACTACATCCAGGCCGTGTTGAGCATTGTGCAGGCCCAAGTAGCTCTCGAGAACCTTCTGGGTCCCTCTGCCGAACAAAAGTAACAGCACCAATCCAACGAATATCCACGATTAAAAAACAACAACATACATGAACAGAATTGTCAGAAACACCACACTGCTGATGGCCATCGCCCTGATTTCAGCATGCGGAGGCAAAAGCGAAAGCCGCCAAGCAACCACTACAAAAAAAGAAGCAGAAAAAGTCAAGGTGACAACACTGCAAAGCGAACGAATAGCCAAGCAATTGGAGCTCTCCTCCACCCTTGAAGGCTACGAAACAATGAATATTTCGCCCAGCATCACCGGCCACATTGAACATATTTACGTCGAAGTGGGCAGCCGTGTACAAAAAGGTTCCATGCTTGTCCGCATGGATCAGACCCAACTGAACACCACCCGCATCAATCTATCCAATACCAAGACCGAACTGGATCGCGTCACCGCCCTTAAAGCGTCCGGTAGTGTCAGCGAACAAGTGTATGACCAAACCAAAGCCGGGTACGACCAACTGGTAGAGACCGAGCGTTTCCAAAACGAGAACACCTTTGTCCGTGCTCAATTCCCCGGTGTAATCAGCGCCAAGAATTACGAGGACGGTGAAATGTACACTGGAGCCCCTATCCTCACTCTCACCCAGATTAGCCGTCTCAAAGCCATCATCAATATTCCCGAGACCTACTATCCCCTCGTCAAACAAGGCATGAAAGTGGATGTCTACAGCGACATCTACCCCGGCAAAGCCTTCCCTGCCACCATCGAGATTGTCTATCCCACCATCGATCCTTCAAGCCATACCTTCCAAGCCAAACTCAATATCCCCAACGAAAGTGAAAAGATACGTCCCGGCATGTTTGTCCGCACCACACTCCCCTTGGGTGAAATCGACGCCATTGTGGTTCCATACCAGAGTGTGTTGAAACTCACTGGCAGCAACGACCGTTATGTCTTCACCAACCAAAACGGAACGGCTCACCGTGTGGCAGTGACCTTAGGTCAGCGTTTCGACGACCGTATTGAAATCATTCCTGTCATCCCCGGCGATCTGAAGGAAGGCGACCAATTGGTCACCACTGGCCAAGCACGCCTCGTCGACGGTTCTAAACTTGAAATAGTAAAATAACATGGCAATTTATAAAACAGCTATCAGCAAGCCCATTACCACAGGCTTGATATTCGTGGCCGTCATTGTGTTGGGTCTTTTCTCCCTTTCCCGTCTGCCTATCGACCAGATGCCCGAGATGGATCCTCCCTATGTTACCGTGATGACCACATACGCTGGTGCCAACGCCAGCGAGATTGAGACCAACATCACCAAACTGGTAGAGAACTCTCTCAACTCAGTCGACGGCCTCAAAAACATCACCTCCACCTCTAAAGACAACATCTCAGTTGTCAGCCTCGAGTTTGAATGGGGCTCCGACATCGACGAGGCTCTCAACGACATTCGTTCCTTTGTCGACCTGCTTTACGACAACCTCCCCGACGGTGTCTCCCGCCCCATGATTCTGAAACTCAACTCCAGTGCCATGCCCATCATGGTATACGGTTTCACCGCCAAGGAGAGCTACTCAGGCCTCGACCGAATACTTGAGGATAACGTGGTCAACGAACTCAATCGTGTCGACGGTATCGGCAATATCACCGTCAGCGGTGCCCCCGAACGCTATGTCTACATCGACCTCGACCCCAAACAACTCGACGCCTACGGCCTCAGCCTCGAACAAGTGGGTACTGCCATAAGCTCCAACAATCTCGACCTTGCCTCCGGCACCGTCAAAATGGGTAAGGAGCAGTACCAAATGCGTGTGAAAGGTGAATATATCGAAAGCTCCGAAATCGCCGACATCGCCGTAGCCCTTACTCCTACAGGCAAACAGGTTTTTGTACGCGACCTTGCCACCGTGCGCGACACCATCAAAGACCTCTCCCTCGACGAAAAAATCAACCGTCAGGACGGTGCACGACTTATCATCACCAAACAAACCGGTGCCAACACCGTGGCCATCGCCCGTGCCGTCAAAGCCCAGATGCAGGAAATACAGAAAACTCTGCCTCCCGACATTCAAACCACCCTTATCCGCGATGCCTCTGAAGAGATTGTCAACGCCATCAACGGCCTTACCGAGAGTATCTTCTATGCCCTCCTCTTCGTGGTACTCGTCGTGCTTGTCTTCCTCGGCAACTGGCGCAGCACCATCATCATTGCCCTCACCATCCCCATTTCGCTGGTCACCTCGTTCATCTACCTGCTCCTTGCCGACAGCTCGCTGAACATCATCTCACTGGCCTCGCTCACCGTGGCCATCGGTATGGTAGTGGACGACGCCATTGTAGTGTTGGAGAACATCACCAAGCACATCGAACGCGGTGAATCGCCACGCGAGGCAGCCATCTGCGCCACCAACGAGGT
>DBXQ01000061.1:0-37360 GCA_002309955.1 Bacteroidales bacterium UBA1208 | reverse complement strand
GCATGATGGGCATCTTCATGAAAGAACTCGGCTGGATTGTCACCATCGTCGTATGCGTCTCCACCACGGCAGCCATCACCCTTATCCCCATGCTCTCCTCCAAAATGCTCAAGGAGAAACCCTTCTTCCTCACCAAGGAAGCCCGCGAGGAAGCCGAAGCCAAAAAAGCTAACAAACGCATCACTTACGAAAATACTATCGGCAAGGCCTTCAGTGCAATCGAGGCTGCCTATGCCAATCTTCTCCGCTGGTGCCTCAAGCACAAACTTACCACCCTACTCTTCTTTGCTGCCCTCTTCATTGTGTCACTCATCCCCATCATCACGGGCACCATTGGCATGGACTTCATGAAAGAACAGGACAACGGCCGCATAAGCGTTACCGCCGAGCTACAACGCGGCACCCGCATCGAAGAAACTCTTAAGACCGCCCGTCGCATGGAGGACGACATATACCGCATCCTCGGCGACGATGTCATCGTTGTCTCCACTTCGGCCGGATCCAACGACGACGCCGGCATGTCCGCCCTCTTCAACAGCACCACCAACAACAAAATCAGCATGACCATCCGCTGCACCAAGAAGTACGACCGTAAAAAGACCATCTTCGAGATGCAGGAACAGCTGCGCCAGTGCTTCGCCGAATATCCCGAACTCGTCAACTACCAGGTGAACCAAGGTGGCGGCATGGGCGGTGGAAGCAACAACACCCTCAGTGTCGAAATCTACGGCTACGACTTCGACCAAACCACCGCCTTCACTAACCAGTTGCGCCAACGCGTGATGGACAATGTGCCAGGCGCCCGCGACACCAAGGTCAGCCGCGACGAAGACCGTGCCGAGCTCAAAATCACCTTCGACAAGCAGAAACTCGCCCTCCACGGCCTCAACGGCTCCACCGTCGCCATGTACGTCCGCAACCGTGTCAACGGCATGGCTGCCGGATTCCTCAAAGAGGACGGAGAGGAATACAACATCGTTGTACGACTACAGGAGAAATACCGCTCCTCCATTACCGACATCGAGCAACTCTCCATCCCCACCCCCACGGGCAAAATCATCAAACTCGAAGAGCTGGCCAAAATCGAGGAATACTGGTGCCCGCCCACTATCGAGCGCAAAAACCGCCAGCGGTACCTCACCCTCACCGTCATGCCCTATAAGACCTCGCTGCGGCAACTGGCCCAGAACGTACAGAAAGAGATCGACCAGATGGGCGTACCCGCCGACATCCATGTAGCCCTCGCCGGTAACTACAAAGACCAGCAAGACTCCTCGCGCGACATGGGTCTCCTTGCCGCCCTCATCATCATGCTCGTCTACATCGTCATGGCGTCGCAGTTCGAAAGCTTCGGCAAGCCTGCCATCATCATCTCATCCATCCCCTTCGCTCTCACAGGTGTCATCTTCATACTCCTCATCACAGGGCAGAACCTCGATATGATTGGTATGCTCGGTCTGGTGCTGCTCATCGGCATCGTAGTCAAGAACGGTATCGTGCTGGTCGACTACATCAACCTCCTCCGCGAACGCGACATCCCCCTCTACGAGGCCATCGCACTGAGCGGACAAAGCCGTCTACGGCCCGTACTCATGACTGCCTTCACCACCATCCTCGGCATGATACCCATGGCAACCTCCCGCAGTGAAGGCTCCGAGATGTGGACTACCATGGGACTCGTCGTCATCGGCGGTCTCACCGTCTCCACCTTTGTCACCCTGCTTGTCGTCCCCGTGCTCTACGGTGCCATCAACCGTCGCGGCGACCACGAACGCCAGGAGAAAATACGAAAGAAATTTGTATTCATGAACATTAATTTAGACGAATAACAGGTTCCGAAGGTTTGAAAGTTAAATAACCGCCTTTTAACCTTTCAAACCTTCGAAACCCTTAAAACCCTGCAATATGAAATCAGTCCTGATAGTATACAATCAAGCCAACAACGAACGTGTCGAATATATGCTTGACGTACTCTCCATACGGGGATTCACCTTCTGGGAAAACGTCCAAGGGCGCGGCAATGTCAACGGCGACCCCCATCGCGGTACCCACACATGGCCTGAAATGAACAACGCCATCCTGACCGTTATCGACGACGACAAAGTAGAAGACCTCCTCATCGCTGTCCGCAAACTCGACAAACGCAACGAGGAAGTAGGTATCCGCGCTTTCGTTTGGAACATCGAGCAAATGGTATAGTAAACAATTGGTTTTCAGTACTCAAAGTCTCTTTCCCAATACTGGTGGAAAGGGGCTTTTTCACTACTATTAGCTACCCCGCCCGACAAAAATCACTTGCAATGACTACTTGCCACCATGCAGAAAAGCTGTAATTTTGCAAACGTAAATCAAAGAAGAAACAACACTTTTGTCATATCGCCATCTCTTTGGTTTTTAGGATTAATAACTGTAATGCCGCCTCTATTTCGGGCGGCTTTTTCATTCCCGTTCCATGTCCGGCACCCCCTCCGCAGCAACGTTCCAACACCGACCTTCCTTCGCTCGTTCTCCCATCGTTCTCCCATCGTTCTCCCATCAGCAAAGGATAACTGAACGTAGAAATAAGGGTGAGGTGAGGAACAGGGAACGAACCTTGAGCGCGAGCAAATCCCGGCAACCTCTTGCCCGCCAACAAGGAACATGATTCCAAGCAGGAAATGCGGATTGCCGACGACCAAGCCGACAACTCGACATCGATAAAACAAAGAAATCTGAAAGGTTGGAAAGAGCCGTGACGGCAAAAAGAGACATGATGGCAATCAAAAAAAACGGCAACGGACAATAAACGGCTCAAGGAAACGTTATTTCCATCAAATTCCGCAAAAAACAATTATGCAGAAGAAGACTATTATCTTTATCATAACGGTGCTGATAGGCATAGCCCCCCTTGCCGCCCAAAAGGAGAGCGACACCTTGAGTGCATCAAGCCTGAAAGACAAAGGCCGGAACGCCGAGAAAATGGGGTTGACCGAACTGGCCGAACGGTACTACCGGCGTGCCCTGCAGACACCCGAAGGAGACCCCAGCGGCATGACCCAGCAATGGCTCGGGGTGCTGATGGAGCAGAAAGAATATTATCCCGAGGCCGTGGCGTTGCTAAACCAGAGCAACAGCGCCGACGCCTTGGCCCACCAGGCTTATTGCCTGATACAAATGAATTTGATAGACAGTGCGGCGCACTGTGCCGCCAGAGCCGTCGAAGCCGACACGGCATCGGCGCTGGCGTTGACAATGATGGCCTATGTGGAGACCGAACGCGACCACCACATCAATGCCATAGCGTGGGCCAACCGGGCGTTGAAAGCCGACCCTAAATCGGCTCAGGGCGAGAACGTGATGGGATATATTCAATACCGGAAAGGCAACCACACCGAAGCCATGCGCCACTTTAAGAAAGCCATCCAATTAGACAGCACCATGGCCAATGCCTACTACAATCTCGGTACCCTGTACTGTCTGCGCAACAGCCAAGACATGGCCATCAAACTGCTGAAACAGGGGTTGCGACGCAATCCCCGGAATATCCGTCTCTACACCGCCCTGGCCTATGCCTACCGTATGCGCGGAGACCAACCCAAGGCTTTGGAGTGCTACAACCAGATTTTGGAATACGACAGTCTCCATACCCCCACCATAAACCGCATCGGGACTTTATATTGCGAGCAGGGTCACTTCGAAAGAGCCATAGCCTACCATCGCCGTGCGTTGAACATCCGGCCGAACGATGCAGCTGCATACAAATACATCGGCAAAGCCTACATCGACTGGGGGAAATACGACAAGGCAATACAGAGTTTTATCCGCTCCACCAATATCAGCACCAGCGACCCGGAGACCTACATGTATCTGGCCGAGCTATACGGCAAACAGAAGAAAGGCGAACGGAAGCAGCAGTCGGCCTACAAGAAAGCCGCACGGCTGGGCGACAAGGAAGCCCAGGCCTGGTTGGTGAAACGGGGAATCACATGGTGAGATGCCCCAAGGGGAGTTTTGCCGGGGTCACTTTTCATTGCCGCAACGGGGCATTGACGTTCCGTCGGGGATGCACAATAAAAATAAAAAATTGTGTATGTAAAAAAAAATGTGTTACTTTGCAAAACTTTTGCACCGCAACAATAAATAATATATAATAACGGAATAAACGTAGAGTTAGATTATTGACGAATATAAAAACAAGAAAACATCATACATGAAGAATTTAGTAATTGTAGAGTCACCGACCAAATCGAAGAAGATTGAGGAGTTTCTTGGCGCAGACTATATCGTATTGTCGAGCAACGGCCATATCCGGGATCTCTCGAAGAAAGAGATGAGCATAGATATCGACAACCAATATGAACCCGAATACCAGATAACGGAAGACAAGCATAAATTGGTGTCGGATTTGAAGAAAGCAGTGAAGGAGGCGGAGACGGTCTGGCTGGCATCCGATGAAGACCGCGAGGGAGAGGCCATAGCATGGCATTTGCAGGAGACGTTGAAACTGGATCCTGCAAAAACCAAGCGCATCGTCTTTAACGAGATAACCAAAAATGCAATACTCAACGCCATACAGAATCCCCGAGGGATTGACATGAATCTGGTGGATGCGCAGCAGGCACGGCGCGTACTGGACCGCATTGTGGGCTATGAAATCAGCCCTATCCTGTGGTCGAAAATCAAACCGGCCCTCAGTGCCGGACGTGTGCAGAGCGTGGCAGTGAGGCTGATTGTGGAGCGAGAAGAGGAGATAAAGAATTTTGTGAGCCAGAGTTTTTTCCGTGTCACATCGCAGTTCCTTTCATCCAACGGCCGCATGCAGGTGCATGCCGAACTGGGTCGCCGCTTTGACCAGCAAGACCAAGCAAGAGAGTTTATGAACAGCTTGATTGGATGCTCGTTCAAGGTAGAGACCATCGAGACCAAACCGGCAAAACGCACCCCTGCCCCCCCGTTTACAACCTCGACGCTACAACAGGAAGCCAGCCGCAAATTGGGATTCAGTGTGGCACGCACCATGCAGATTGCCCAACAGCTATATGAAAACGGTTTCATCACCTATATGCGTACCGACAGTGTGAACCTGAGCGAGGTGGCTTTGGAGATGACCCGCGAGGAAGTGAGCCATATGTATGGCGACAATTATGTGAAGACCCGTCGTTTCCAGACCAAGACCAAAGGAGCCCAGGAAGCCCACGAGGCCATCCGACCCACGGACATGAGTATGCACGTAATCACTGCCGAGACGCCCCAGCGCCGTCTGTACGAGCTCATCTGGAAGCGCACCATCGCATCGCAGATGGCCGACGCCGAGATTGAAAAAACGGTGGTGGACATCAGTATTACCGACAACCACGGCCCGAAGGAGGACAAATTTGTTTGTCAGGGCGAGCAAGTACGTTTCGACGGTTTCTTGAAGGTGTATATGGAATCGACCGACGACGAGGACACCAATGAGCCGGAGAGCACCCACACACTGCCCAAATTGGTTGAAGGCATGCCTTTGAGCCTTGTTGTGGCACAGGCTGCCGAGCACCACACACAGCATCCTCCACGCTATACCGAGGCCAGCCTGGTGAAGAAATTGGAGGAGCTGGGCATTGGTCGCCCCTCGACCTACGCCCCGACAATCAGCACCATATTAAAGCGCGAATATGTGATAAAAGAAGACCGCGAAGCCCAACCCGTGGAGTGCACTGTCATGGTGCTTAAGGACGGAAAGGTGGAAACTGAACAGCGGACAGAGAAGATGGGGTCGGAGAAAGGGAAACTGTTCCCCACCGATATCGGATCTGTGGTAAACAAATTCCTGATAGAGCATTTCGCCAATATCATGGACTACAATTTCACGGCGACAGTGGAACGCGATTTCGACGACATTGCTGCCGGCAAGAAAGAGTGGCGCAAGGTGATTGACAAGTTTTACGTCCCATTCCACAAGAATATTAAACAGACACAACAGAACAGCCAGCGCACAAGTGGAGAAAGACTGGTGGGCGTTGACCCCAAGACGGGTAAAAACCTGTATGCCAAGATTGGGCGCTACGGGACTTTGGTACAGTTGGGCGACACTTCGAGCGAAGAGAAGCCCAAGTTTGCCAGCATGAAAAAAGGACAGAGCATCGAAACCATCACACTCGAAGAGGCTCTGGCGCTCTTCCAACTGCCCCGCACGGTGGGTCAGTTTGAGAATGAGGACGTGATAGTGAGCATCGGCAAGTACGGCCCCTACGTGAGGCACAAAGGTCAGTTCTATTCCCTCTCCAAAAACGACGATCCGTATGAAATCACTATTGAACGTTGCATTGAAATCATCAAAATCAAACGCCAGATTGAGGACGACAAGATACGCATTCAATCTCAATTTCCCCGCGAGTTAGGTTTGTTTGACGGGGATATGGTTTTCTCCAATATCGGTCGTTACGGTCCATACCTGACTCACAAGAACAAGAATTACAAGATTCCGAAGGAAATTGACCCTGTGACCATTAGCATTGAAGAAGCTCAGGAAATCATCCTCAACAGTTCACCTAAAAAGCCGCGCGGCCGCAAAAAGAAGGCAGAGTGAGACTGAGTGTAATCATAGTCAGCTATAACGTCAAGTATTTCCTTGATCAATGTTTGGAGTCGGTTTTCCACTCCGATGTACACCTTGAGAATGGCGAGGATCTTGAGTTAGAGGTGTATGTGGTTGACAATGCATCGGTTGACGGTTCTGCCCAGATGGTGAGCGAACGGTATGGTCAAGTGCACTTGATAGCCAACAGCGACAATACGGGCTTTGCGTCTGCCAACAATCAGGCTCTGCGACTATGCACTGGCGACTGGGCTTTGTTGCTGAATCCCGACACCATTGTGGAGCGGGACACATTTGTGAGTTGTGTGGATTTCTTCTTGGAGCACCCTGACTGCGGAGGCCTCACGGTGAAAATGATTAATGGAGAAGGGAAATACCTGAAAGAAAGCAAGCGGGGATTTCCCACTGCTGCGGCCGCATTTTACAAAATGAGCGGATTGATAAGACTCTTCCCTCATTCGCGCCGTTTTGCCGCCTACTATATGGGGCATCTGCCCGATGACGAGACCAACGCCATCGACATTCTTCCCGGAGCATATCTGATGATAAGCCGCAAGGCTTTGGAGAAGGTGGGGCTGCTGGATGAGTCCTATTTTATGTATGGCGAAGATATTGATTTTTCGTGGCGAATCAAGTTGGCGGGATTTGAGAACTATTACATGCCTTCGGCACGTATCATACACTACAAAGGCGAAAGCACCAAGCACAGCAGTATGAACTATGTGTATACGTTCTACAATGCCATGTCTATCTTTGTGAAACACTACTTTACAGGAAGGCATGCGCGGTTGTTCAACATCCTGCTGCATTTAGCCATCTGGCTGCGGGCAAGCATGGCTTGGTTGCGGAGAGTGGTACAAGCCATTGCGCTCCCACTGGCCGACTTTGTGGTGGCTTACGCCGGCTTTGTCGGCATCAAATACCTATGGTCGACCTATTGGGCTGCGAATGTCAATTATTACCCGCCGGAATACACATGGTTCATCATTCCATGCTACATCCTGCTGCTTATGTTTGGCAGTTGGCTATACGGTGGTTACGAAAGACCTGTTAAGCTGTGGCGTGTGGTCAAAGGTATGGCTGTCGGCTGCCTGGTGTTGTTGCTTTTCTATTCGCTCCTTGACGAAAGCCGACGCTACTCGCGTGCGTTGTTATTGATGGGATGCGCATGGACACTATTGTCGTCTATAAGTCTTCGTGTCCTGCTCAGTTGGATTCGCGTGCCGGGATTCGACCTCAGACCGATGCGTCAGCAAACATGCATCATTGTTGGCGGTGACAGCGAAAGCCAGCGTGTGCGCCAGCTGTATGAATCGTTGGGTAATGCACGGACGATAATGCTACCGCATGAGGGGTTAGATTGCCGAAAGTTATCCGATACGGTGAACTACTACAAAGCCGACGAGGTGATTTTCTGCAGCAAAGACTTGTCGACAAGCGATATCATTGACCTTATTTCGCATCAGGCGCAAATGCCTACCCGACACACACAGACTGAATTCAAGATTGTCCCCACCGACAGCGACTTCATTATCGGGAGTAACAGCATAACAAGTGCCGAAGACCTTTATGTGGAGGAATTGCGCACTATTGCCACTCCTCTTAACCGTCGCAACAAACGGATTTTTGATGTATTATGCTCGTTGCTGCTAATGGTGCTGTCGCCCGTGCTTATCTGGTTCCAGAAAAGACGGTCACAGTATCTGCCTCACTGCTGGCAAGTGTTGACAGGCCGGAAGACATGGGTCGGAACTGATGGCGTTGTGACCCGTAAAGGCGTATTCGGGCCAGAGGACAATCTGAGGCACCGCACCAAGGCCATCCGTCCGGAGCTGAAAGAGAGGCTGCACCTGCGCTATATGCGCAACTATAAACTCACAACCGACATTCAAATAATAATGAACAACCTGCGCAACATTTGAAAGAGATGAAAAAATTGGTGTTGATAACTGCATTCCTGTTTCTCGTCGTGCCTATCCAAGCCCAACGTATCAATGCATACTTCACGGCAGGTACTGTCACTTCTCAGGTGGAGGGTGACGAGTTGAAAGGCTTTAGCCATTGGGGACTGCACGGCGGAGTAGGTGCATGGGTGAAACTGGACGATAACGACTCATGGGCTGTGAGCCTTGAAACAGACTATTCGTGCCGAGGGATTTTTAACAACAGTGCCAGCGCAGAGAACTACTACAACATAAGTCTGGATCTCCATTACATTGATATTCCCCTTACAGTCTTCTTCAGAGACCCTTATGGCGGACTCCGATTGGGAGCAGGATTGGTATATAGCCGACTGGTGAAACAGCCTCACGGATACATCAGATATACCCCTACCTATTTCATTCCCGACACCAGCGACATGTTGTTCCTAAAAAATGATTTTGCAGCTGCTGTTGAGGCACGTTTCAATATATGGAAAGGTCTACAATTCAGTGCACGGTATCAGTATTCAATCATTCCCATAAAAAAAGACTGGCACTTCTTGATGAACGAGAGCATTTGGAAGAACAATTGCTATAACTCATCAATTACGTTACGTCTGCTATGGCAGTTTGGTTACGACGACAGGCCTTTGCACAAAAGAACATCCCACTCACACAGACGATAGACACAACACCATGACACAGAAAATCGCCTTATTCCCGGGTTCATTTGACCCTTTTACCGCTGGCCACGAAGCCATAGTGCGGAGAGCAATGGCTCTTTTTGACAGAATCATCATTGCCGTGGGAATGAATACGGACAAGCAATACATGTTCTCCATGCAGGAGAGAATGGATATTATCAAAAGGCATTTTCCAAACGACAACCGCATTGAGACAATGGGATACAGCGACATGACAGTGGATTTGTGCAAAAGGGTTGGTGCGCAATTCATCCTAAGGGGCATCCGGGATGCAAAAGACCTTGAATATGAGCAAACGATTGCTGCCGTGAATAAAACGCTTTCCCCCGACATAGAGACTGTACTGCTGCTGGCTGACGATCAACATCGCGACATCAGCAGCACTCTTGTCAGAGAACAATTGGCACACCAACAAAAAAGCCAATAAGACGCATGGAACCCGATACGCTCTATTTTTTATCCGACAATAAATTATAAAATATATTCATCATCGAAAAAGAAATCATATACTTGAAAGGCGTTGGCCCCCAACGTGCCGACATCCTCGCCAAAGAGCTGGACATCCATACCTTTGGCGACCTTTTGGTATATTTTCCTTTCCGCATGATAGACCGCACGCATAGCACTACCATTGCCAACTTCAATCCAGAGGAGCCCTATCCTGTATTTCGTGGACAAATCAGCGATTTGCATACCGTTACCTCTGGCCGTTCGAATCGGCTTCAAGCCACTTTCTCCGATGGCACAGGCAACATCACCTTGGTATGGTTCCAAGGGCTAAAATGGATTCGCGAGAGCCTGCGGAGCAATACTCCTTATATTGTAATGGGAAAGCCCTCCCAATATGGCGGCAATTGGCAGATAGCCCACCCCGATATTGAACCGGCAATCCCGGGCGACAACCACCCCGTTCACACTCTTTTACCTGTCTATCGTACCACCGAAAAAGCCAAAGCCAAAGGAATCAACTCTCGAGTTATTGCACGGTTCACAGAAACCCTCATCAATCAAATGCCCCCTTCTCTGCCCGAAACACTCCCTCCGCATATCATTGCCAAATATCACCTCATGGACCGTACTACTGCCTTGCGCAACATGCACTATCCATCCACTATCCAAGAATGGCAACAAGCCCTCTTCCGTGAGAAATTTGAAGAGTTGTTCTTTCACCAGCTCGACTACCAATATACACGCACAAGCCGCCGAAACCACTCCGTAGGACGGGTGTTTACGGTTGTTGGAGACCATTTCAACGACTTTTATAACAACAACCTGCCATTCTCCTTAACGGGGGCTCAGAAACGTGTCATAAAGGAAATCCGGGCTGACATGCGCAGTGGGAGGCAGATGAACCGTCTCCTGCAAGGTGATGTGGGCAGCGGAAAGACGTTGGTGGCACTTTTAACCATACTCATAGCCCTTGACAACGGATGCCAAGCATGCCTCATGGCTCCAACCGAGATACTGGCGACACAACATCACGCCAGTTTTCTGAAAATGCTTAATGGGCTAAACATCCATGTCGAGCTACTTATCGGGTCACTCAAATCCAGCCAGAAGAAAGACATAAAAAGACGTCTCGCAAACGGAGACATCGATATACTAATCGGCACCCATGCCCTTATCGAGGATGATGTTATTTTTGCACAACTGGGCTATGTCGTAATTGATGAACAGCACAGGTTCGGGGTTGAACAACGTGCAAAATTGTGGCGCAAAAGCAACATTGCACCCCATGTCTTGGTAATGACAGCAACCCCTATTCCGCGCACACTTGCCATGACCCTGTATGCCGATTTAGATTGCTCCGTTATAGACGAACTGCCTCCAGGACGCCATACTGTCATAACCACACATGGCACCGATGCCAAACGAGCCCTATTATTCAATTTCATGCGGCAACAGATTGCATTGGGACGTCAGGTGTATGTGGTATATCCCCTTATCAATGAAAGTGAGAATCTGGATTTGAAGGACATTATGGACGGTTATGAGAGCCTGTCGCGCAGTTTCCCCCAACCACAGTACCAACTAAGCATTGTGCATGGACAGATGCCTGCAGATGCCAAAGCCTATGAGATGGACCGATTCAAACGTGGCGAGACCAACATTATGGTATCTACCACAGTCATTGAGGTGGGAGTAGATGTACCTAACGCCACTGTAATGGTGATTGAGAATGCTGAACGGTTCGGACTCAGTCAACTCCATCAATTACGCGGACGTGTGGGTCGCGGAGCCAGCCAGTCCTATTGTATCCTTATGACTAAAGACGACCTAAGCCGCAACAGCCAACAACGCATTCAAACAATGTGTAGCACCACCGACGGTTTTGCCATAGCAGAAGCAGACCTTCGGCTTCGTGGACCGGGAGACCTCCAAGGGCTGCAACAAAGCGGTATGCTCAACCTCAAAGTGGCCGACATCGCAAATGACGAACCCCTTGTTCGTGCCACCCGGGATGAAATCCGCGACATACTACTGTCCGACCCCGATCTGCTTCAACCCCAAAACCTAACGCTTAAGCGGCACCTCTCCCTCAGCCCATTAGCAGAGCAATGGGGGAAAATAAGCTGAAAAGGCTTTTCAACATAGAACTAAATAAAGAAAATCCGAGATACACAATATGATTCTCAAAGCACAACAAGGAGATTCTCTCTCATCAGGCAAACTAACACTCTACGCCTTTGACTCGAACGACAACCCTGTGGGCTGCGTGGAACTATATAACTACGACCCCGTCAACCGCCGCGCAGCAGTAGGCATTGTCGTCTCTAACGAATATCGACATCAAGGCTACGGGACTGAAATGATTCAGACACTCACACAATTCTGCCACGAAAACACATCGCTCCATCAAATCTACGCCGATATCGCTGCAACCAATACTCCCAGTCTACACATCTTCCAACACGCAGGCTATATACATTGTGCCACCATGCGCGACTGGGTAATCCGATCCAACCGTTTTATTGATACCCACCGATACCAACTCATCCTCGAAAATTCAACATCATGAAAAAAAAGCACTTTTTACCTATTATCATAGCCGTTACGCTATTGTTGCTCATTGTGGGCGGCTTCATCCTCGTCCGAGAGCAAACCCTTAATATCCCCGAGCCTGTCCGAATCAACATCCCGGTAGGTACGGACTACAATGCTCTTGTTGACTCATTAGACTGCCATAACTGTATACCCAACCATCCTACATTCCATGCCATAGCACGTGTAAGAGGCCTACAAAAACACGTAAAACCGGGAAGCTATTTGCTCCAGCCACACACCCATATCATCACCATAATCCAGAAATTATACTCAGGCAATCAAGATCCCATACGCCTCACTATCAACAAACACCGTACACCACAACAACTCTGCCAATATCTTGGTTCCCGTCTCACCTTCAGCCCAGACGACATGCTTTCACTTCTTCAGTCTGAACAGACTTGCAAACAATATGGAGAGACCCCACAAACCATCATTGGACTCTTCTTGCAGAACACCTATGAAATATATTGGACTATCACCCCAACCGCCCTACTTGAACGCATGAAACGCGAATCTGACTATTTCTGGGAAAAACGTCAACTACAACTTGAAGGCCTCGGACTCACTCGTCAACAAGCCCTTACGATTGCCTCTATCGTCGAAGAAGAAACCAATGCAAATGAGGAAAAAGCCGATATTGCATCCGTCTACCTCAATCGTCTCCGCATAGGTATGCCACTCCAAGCCGACCCCACTGTGAAATATGCTATTGGAGATTTCTCCATACGACGCATCCGTGCCAACATGCTCCAATACGACAGTCCATACAACACTTATCTATACCCCGGATTACCCCCTGGCCCCATTTGTATACCTTCTGTTTCCTCTATTGATGCTGTGCTCAAAAATAAAAAAACCGACTATCTTTTCTTCTGTGCAAAGGAAGATTTCAGCGGTAGACACAATTTTGCAGCCACATCAGCCGAACATTCATCCAACGCTCAAAAGTTCCACAAAGCCCTAAACAACAGAAATATCCACTAAATCACATTTTGCCGTTCAAAAAAAATATTGACAAAAATGCAAATGTTTTCTTGCTAATCTCAAAAAAAGTAGTACTTTTGCAAATGGGTAAGTCTTATACGACCAGCTCCCATTGAATCCCCCAGGGTAGGAATACAGCAAGGGTGTTTGGTTGTAGCGGTGCGATATAAACAGCTTACCCTTTTTTCATGTGCCTATGTCAACAACAATAATATTAGCCTACATACTCATCATTGCCGGCATCATCGGTTGGGTAGTCCTTGTCCCGGGCGGAAAACGTGTCGGATCAAAATTCACCTCTTATATCACTATTTTCGGAGGAGCGTTTCTGTTTGCATCCTGCTTCATCAACCTTGTACCCCACATATTCCTCGGCGAAGCCCCTTATCAATTTGTCACCCCTGGAATCCACTTCAAGATTGCCGCCTCTGTCATGGTGGGATTCTTAATCCAACTACTCCTCGAGCAACTCACACGTGGCGCTGAACACGGCCATAACCATTGTCCTTGCTGTGAAGAAGAACGCGAAGCCACTGAACATCATCACGCCCATCATCCCCACCCCGGACATTGCCACACAGGTGCTGTCCATCCCGTCACAGGTCTTATCATCGGACTTTGCATCCACGCCTTCCTCGAAGGCATGCCGCTCGTAGACATCGACGGCGACATACACCAAGGTCTTCTTTATGGCATTGTCCTTCACAACATCCCCATTACCCTTGTTCTCGTTAGCCTATTCATAAGCAATCGTTACAGTTTCTGGCGTTCCTTCTGTCTCCTTGCACTCTTTGCCGTCATGACCCCTCTCGGCTCTTTATGCAATCTCTTCCTCCTACCCCCAAACGAAACGCTCCAAAGCCTTATCATGGGTGTCGTTGTCGGCATTTTGCTCCACGTCTCTGTAAACATTCTGTTCGACCACGACCACAATACTTTTACTCTCACAAAACTCTTACTGATCCTTTTAGCCTTCGCTGCAGCATACTTCACCCCGGGCTGTCCCGAAATCTACCCATTATTCTAAAATTCAATTTCCAACTTTCAATTTTCAATTTCCAGCATGACCACCACCGAAACCATAAAAGACCTTCAGTCCCGCACAGAGGCTCTGCGCCGCTTCCTCAACATAGATTCCCTCACCGCCCAAGTGGCCGAAGAGGAAAAGCAAACCGAAGCCCCCGATTTCTGGGACGACCCCAAACAGGCTCAACGTATCATGAAAACCATCCAGTCGAAAAAGGCTTGGGTAACCGCATATAAAGAAGTTGAAAACAGCTGTGGCGACCTTACCGTTATGGGTGAGTTCTTTGAGAGCGGCGATGCCACCGAACAAGAAGTCCTCGACCAAATAGCCATCACTCAGCCGCTGGTCGAATCCCTCGAACTTAAAAACATGCTCCAAGGAGAAAGCGACCACTTTGATGCTGTACTATCCATCAACGCCGGCGCAGGCGGTGTAGAAGCCCAAGACTGGGCCGAAATGCTCATGCGAATGTACATCCGCTATGCCGAAACACATAACTACCGTGTGGCCATCTCCAACATCCTCGACGGTGAAGGCGCAGGAATAAAGAGTGCCACCCTACAAATCGAAGGAGAATATGCTTTTGGCTATCTTAAAAGCGAGACCGGTGTCCACCGTCTGGTACGTGTCAGCCCCTTCAACGCCCAAGGCAAACGCATGACCTCTTTTGCTTCGGTCAGTGTCACCCCTCTGGTCGACGACACCATCGAAGTAGTTGTCGACATGTCCAAACTCAGCTGGGACACCTTCCGCAGCGGCGGTGCCGGTGGACAGAACGTCAACAAAGTAGAAAGCGGCGTACGGCTGCGCTACCAATACAAAGACCCCTACACCGGCGAGGAAGAAGAAATCCTCATTGAAAATACCGAGACCCGCGACCAACCCAAAAACAAAGAAAATGCCATGCGTCTGCTCCGCTCACAACTCTACGAACGCGAACTACGCCACCGCATGGAAGAACAGGCCAAAATCAAGGCCAGCCAAAAGAAAATCGAATGGGGGTCACAGATCCGTAGCTACGTCATGGACGACCGCCGAGTCAAAGACCATCGCACCAACTACCAGACCGCCGATGTCACAGGCGTAATGGACGGCAAAATCGACAACTTTATCAAAGCCTACCTTATGCAATTCGGTGCACAGTAAGCATGAAACAAATTATGGCATTTGGTGGTTGAGAATTGTGATGCAGTCTCAACCACCAATTTTGTTACGGCATAAATCTATATACATATCAAGTCCGCTCTCCGTAGCGCCTTCTCTTTTCAACCGCTCAAAAATCTCCAAAGCATCTTTATACCTGTGTGCAGAATACAGACGTTTTGCCTTGGCGAAATCCCTATTAGTTTTCGAAACCTCTTCTACATTGTCTTTAACAGTTTTAGAATCTTCCACCTTCTTAACTTCAGGTTCTACCTGGTGTGGAACCTCGTTCACCACATTCTCTACATTCTTTTCTACAGTTTCTTCCGTTTTAGATGGCAGAGTCTCCTCTTGATTGCTTTTTTTATCACTAACCGTCAATTGTTTTTGTTCCTCCTTGACTTTTTCTTTCTTCTTGGATTCTGTATCCTTCTTAATTTTTTCTACTCTATTCTGAGACTCATTTGGCAGTATCGTCGGTACCTCTTCCTGCTGAATACTTGAGTCCACCTTCACCACATCAACTGAATCCACTACACTACTTACATCCTCTCCGTCACGTCCCCCCCAAAAAACAAAAAACAATATGCACAGAATTGCAATCACAACAAGTATGCCGATATACATAAAACGTTTCTCCACCACCTTATGGGGCTTCTTCCGTGCCATCCGCTGTTCAATCAACAGACCTATATCCGAACGGAATGTACTCTCTCTGTGTATCGACGTAATCTGAATACCATCATTGGCCGAAAGCGGTTTCAATGTCTCTGGCAAATCTTTTGGCCAATACTTCACTATTCCATCCGGGGTCACAGGAACAATCTTCCTCCCGGACTTGATAGCCTCTTCTATCTCCCTTCTAACCCAATCTCCCTCATTCTTGCACCGCTCAAGTGTATCCTTCGTCAATAACAAAATAAAAAAATCACAGGTACGGACTGCAGGCAGTATCTTTTCAGAAAAATAGCCGTCTGTGCATTCGTTGTAATCAAAGAAAACCTTATACCCTCGTCTCTCAAATTCATAACAGAAAGCACGAGCGACATCCACATTCGAATGCCCGTCGTTATCTTTGCGCCTATAGCTAAAAAAAATATCGTATTCTCCCATACTCCTTTTACTTAATCATTATCCCTTACTTTTGACCACTCTACCTGATTATTACATCCTGGGCATCTATCAGCAACGGTCCTTTGGCAAGTTGCTTGCGTATCGCCTTTGAACGCTTGGCATTCTTAAAACTGTTTCCAATGCTTTCCACCAACTCATTGATATAAATGGCCGCGGATATTCCCAACCCCACTCCAGCTATATAATAACCGACATTCTTCAAATACAATGGGTTCATATTCACATCGGTAATCTCTTGTCGCGGATGACTGATTTTGGTTTCCCACAGCAATCCAAAAACGCCTATGCCGCCAAAAAGGAAAAACGGCAACGCTCTTGATATCACATCATCGCGGGCATCCTGATTAAATGTTCCAAGTCCCGGAACAATCAACGACGGTGCCCACGAAAGGCCTCTTGCTGTATGGAAGTCCATTAAATAAATATCCCTGTACTGCTCAATATACCCTTGTCTGTCCAGCTCTTTATTCACCCACCCAAACGAGTATATCCGCTTTGTTGGGAGCCTCGGAACCTTCACCTGTTTAAATGAGCCATCCGGTTCCAATTCTGTTTTGGAGACAAGTGTCTCATACATGTATTGACTCTCTATCGAATCAACCATTTGCTGCAACACACTGTCTTTAATATTATGGCCATCCACCGACAATGAAGAATAATACCATCTTACCAAGGCGGAAACCGTGTCACTTGTCCGAATAAATACATTCTTTTCTCGCACAGGCTCAAGCAATGGCGACTTCGCCACACTGTCTATCTCCGACTGCAAACGGAGTGTCCGGGGAGCGTTTGGAATCAGTGTCCCATATTTCGGGTCAATGGTTGCCAATGCTATCTCCCCAGCTGTTTCATTATCATAGTCTGTTCGAATATTGAAATTCAACTTCATCTCCTGTTTCTTCTTCCCCACATTGTCCCTTATTTCCATATTGACAATATCTTGCAACGCCTTACATAGCATTTCATATGTATTGGGACACATTGTCTTATACGACACCGTACTATTCGACTTCCATGCTTCAAGCAATTCTTTTACACGTTTCACCCTCTCGTTATCCGGGTCAATCGACAATATCGTATCGCAGTAGGGCAAACCCATCAGCGATTGATCCATCTCATTCTGCGAAAGAGCCATATCTAAAAGAGCCGTATAATGATTTATCCTGTTCCGCTTCACCATATCCATACACGCTCTAACAGAATCATCCATTGGTGGATAATAACCCATAACCGAATCCAATAGCGACAACGATTCATCAAACAATCCTGCATTTTGCTTTTCCACGGCACGGCTTATCGCATTCCTTACCTTCTCTATTGCAGCGTTCTTCTTCGGTGTCACAAATCCATCTATTTCATCAATATACTTGCAACTCACCCACAACGAAGAGTCTTGATAGATAACAAATTCATACCGTTCAATCTTGCCGTCCACCAGAATTGTGCCCGTGAATGTCGATTTCTGCTTATTGAACACATAATCACTTCCCCCCAACTCCTGCATCAAATTACACTCTCCTCTTCTACCCAAAGAATACTGCACATAGTTGCTCAACCCGTCCAACGATTCCATAATCAATATCTCTGCTCCGGGTACGTCATAATTATAAAAACCCGTGCGCTGATACCGCAAAGGGAAATAATCCACCGTATCCACAATCGTATCGGAAATACTACCCAAATGGTATCCCTTCTCTTCCAATATATCCATTGCCTCCACCACTGGAAGATGTATCATCTTTTGGAGCGTCTCAACCGAAATACATCCATCATTAACACCCTCTTCCTGCGCTTGCGCTCTCATACCGTTCACCGCAACCGTCATAATCAATACAACAGCCACTATCTTGCTCATATAGTTATTATAACGCATATCTATATCTTTTTTTTCATCACATTATTAACACCCAGCCCCTTATATCGTTTTTCCTCTAACCAACGATTAAATCGTGCGAATTATCCCATTCATCCCATATACTGCTTGTCTGTAATCTCGTTTACTAATCTATCCTACACAACTTTACCCAAGGCTCAGTCAATTCAACATTATATTGCAAATATACATTTTTTTCGTTAAATATCAACTATTCTTTCAAGAAAAAAGTACACCGACCCATCCTGTGCCTCTCGTCGGCCTTTCACCGCTCAATCCTGTAACCCAACGAGAGTATCAATTTCAATGTCTCTATCGCTGTGTTTCGGTCATATTCCTTTTCGTTATCCGGCAGCTCCTCATAGGGGACCAGACAGGGATTCTCCTTCTTGGCATCGTCGCGATTCGGCCCCCATGTCCAGCCTTCGGCGATACGACCTTCAGCCCACACGTCATGCACATTCTTTGCCATTTTTTCTGTCAACTCTATCAATTCTCCCGATAGCTCTACACCCTTCGTGTCTGCCGGTCTTGGTGTATATGTCTTTTTCTTCATAACAATAGTCTTCTCTGTTTATAAACCCTTAATCACATCTGCCAGATTCCGGACTATGGTTATATCGTAATTCTTCGATTCGTCTGACAGCTTCTTATACTTGTTGATATCTTTATGCACGAATTTCTGACTCTTTAGTTCCTTTATCCGCTTTTTCACCTCCGGATTATTTATATCGGTATTAAAATTATCGCGCACTTCCTCAGGCAAAGGCCGGAATCCAACCAGCAATTTCTCCATATTCCAGCGGGCATGCTCCATCTCCGCCAACTGTCTTATCATGTTCTCGTCGGTAAAAGGGCCAACCACACCTCTCTCATCTATTCCCATGCTACGGAACTTACTGTATATCGAGTTTGCTGCATAGATATTCGACATCTTCTCCGCATACGACAGCCCTTGCCACATCCTGTCTAATTCCTCCTGTCCTGCCATCGTGCCGTACACTTCGCCTTTATTCTGTTTCTGATACAAATAATTGATGCGCTTGGCCGCTGTCAACCGCTTGCCCATTCTGCTGTCAAAACTATCCGTCATTGTCCCGAATGGGAACACATTGGCATAGCGACCCACCTGCTCGTGTGCTGTTTCCACCATAGCGCTGTTCTCCATCTGATACACCCATATCACTGGGTCTCTCTCCGTCACCGTCTCCCCTTTTTCCACATAGCGGAAATAATCTCCCGGCAGATACAATGCCTGTGCCATATTACGCTCTGCCTCCTCTCCACAGAACGCCAATGTCAATACTTGATTCTCATCATTTTTCCACTTCTCTAACTTCTTCCTCACCCATTCATCCACCACCGAGCCCTTGATAAACTCCCACTCCACATCCAAAAAGTCTCCATATCCCGGCAGCGGGGCTTTTTCCTCTTCCTTCATTCCATCCTCACGGTAGCAGCTGTGCGACAGTTCAAACAATCCCGGATACCTTCCCTTGAACATCTTCATCTCCTCCTCTGCATTCGGGTCTATAAAGGTAATCTTTGTCCTGATGGGAGGGGTTCCTTCCTCGTCAAAGTTAGGATAATGGCACAAATGTGCTGCCGTGCTCGCCATGGCATAACCCATCTGAGTCATCCCCGACACCACCAAGTGGACATACTTCTTGCTCCCTGTCACAACTGCACCTCTGTCTAACGTATAATCCCTCCACCGCTTGTCGTCGCCTATCAGCACCTGCTGGGCAACCGACTCCAACCTGTTCACTATCGTCGTCTCCATTGTCCGCGTGTCCTCTTTAGGCAAGGCACTGAACACATACGTCGACGCATTCCGTTCCAACAACATATAGCATTGCGCCATTGTTTTCGACTTCGCATCCCGCAAATCCCTCACCCGCTTCCAGCAGTCCACATTGATGGAATCATGTTCCTTCTCCATGTCCTCACCGATGATGTATATCACCGAGGCCAACTCTGCTTGGCTGAAGCGCAACGCTTTGTCCATATTCCGCTCGCCATGGTAAATGAGCAGCTTCACTTTCCGCTCCTCCTCCGTCAGCAACGGCACAGTATGCACCCACAACTCCTCGGCATCCTGGTTCGTCAATATCACCACCTCCTTCTTCCGCAATTGTTCGTCGGCGGCAATCGACTTCAGTATCCCCACCGTCACCTTGCTTCCGCCCAGTATCAGCACATGGTCTGAGAAATAATAGTGCAGATACCCCTTTCTATGGCTGGCTGCGCGGTTCGTCAAAATATTGCTCAGCGTGGAAATCAAGAACGCCGTGAAAAACATTGTCCCCACAAGAGCAATCAACAACTGATACCAATGCGGCATACCCCAGCCATCTCCTATGGGATAATTCGTCGCCCCGAACATCAACCGAATCACATTGTTCAAATCCCCGTCCACATTGCTCCCTCCCACGAGACACGGCCTAAAAATCAACCAAACAACCCACAAAAACAACGTCCACACCACACAAAAACCCACAACCAGCAACAACGGTTTCCACACCCGATTAGAGCTAAACAACCTGTCAAACCGCAACAAAAAACGCCTCCAATACTTATTCATATTCATAATACAAACTAATTTCTATCAAATCAATAATATCCATCCTTCTGTCTAATCTACCTTATCCCATACTCATCCTTAATCTTCTTCTGCTCGCCAACCAGCCAAGCATCCAGCACCTTTTCATAAACCTCCACCCGCTTCCTCTCAAACTCCCCGTACAAAGCCAAACGCTCCCTCCGGGCAGCAAACAACGCCTTCTCCAAATAGAACGCTAAAACCGCCAACACAACAATTATCGCCAACGACAAAACAACGCTACCCCAAGAATAGAAATCCTTGATACAAGCGCCAATCGCCAACGTACAAGCAGCAACAAACACCACCGCTACAGTAACAATGGCACAATTATAGCCACACATACAAGGCTTCTTATACTGAAGAAAATCCATCTTCAAATCCTCAACAGCCCTCTCTTCTCCATTCCGAAGCTTAGTTTTAGAATCATTATTATTCCCTAACATAACAAAACCATTTAAAAATGTTAAACAATCAATAACCTCTAACCCCTCTATCAATCTATCCCCGCAATCAAACCTATCCCGCTATCAAATCTATCCTATCTTTCCCCGACGGGTTCCTGTTCCGCCGCCCCCTCAGCTTAGCATGCCTGGTAAACTACAGGCTCATCACCAAGCGGAAACCAAGGTTAAAGTAGTGAAGCATCTGTGCGCAGTCACCACGATACGACACACGGCAGAACCTCGCATCATGGAACCAACTCCCGCCACGAGCCACACGGTAAGCACCTTTGAAAGATCCCTGCGGGTTCAACTGTGCATCTCTGCTGTATTTCCCAAACCAATCCTGACACCACTCCCACACATTTCCGCTCATATCATACAGACCAATCTCATTGGACTTCTTTTCTTTCACAGGGTGTGTCTTGTCGCCGCTGTTGACTCTATACCATGCTACCTCATCTAAATTGTCGCTTCCGCTGTACTTGTACCCCTGACTTTTATTTCCTCCGCGTGCCGCATACTCCCATTCCGCCTCCGTCGGCAGGCGGAACTCTCGACCTGTCTCACGATTCAGCTTTTCGATAAACTCTTGCGCTTCCTCCCACGACACCATCTCGACCGACCGCTCGTTGTCCCCAGTGAATTTTGATGGATTGTTTCCCATCACCGCCTTCCACAACTCCTGCGTCACTACTGTCTCACCAATATAATAATCACTCAACGTCACCTGATGTACTGGCTTCTCTCTATCAAATGCATCCGTCCCTTGCTCTTCTGTCGCACCCATCATAAACGTTCCTCCCTCCACCTTCACCATCTTGAACTTCACCCCCTTCACCTCAAACTCATCCCATGCATCCCGCTCTCTCTTTTCCCGCTCTCTCTCCTCCCGTTCTCTCTTTTCCTTCTCTTGCCTCTCAATCTCCATCTGTTCCAATTTCTTTTTCACTTCTTCCGATAACTTTACATCAACAAAAGTTGAGTAATCTGCATCCGGGATTTCAACATCCTCTTTCTTCTTCACTTCACGACAGCCTTCTGCCTCAAACACCAACCGATGCTTACCCCTCCGCAAGTACACAACATTATCTTCATCTCTCCTTGCCAACATTAATTCTTGCTTAAACCTCAATACATGGCAATCGTAATCCGTCTCAATATGCACCTCTGCACCTTTCCCTCTTTCTTGGGGTAAACCTATAACATCATTTATCAAACCATCTATATCACTTTGATAAGACGTATCATTATGGATATTCGTAATATCTATTCCTCCATTATCTGAGAGATATTTCAATGACTCTGGCAAACCAGCAGGCCATTGCTCAATGGCATTGTCCAGAGTAACAGGTACTATTTTTTTGCCTGCCTCTATTGCCGTTTCTATTTCTTGCCTTACCCAATCGCCTTCGCTTTTACACCTCTCAAGACAACTCTCAGTCAAAAACAACAGAAAACACCTACTTCTTCTTACTGCAGGTAATATCTTTTCTTTTAATGCTTTTGCCGTTCTCTCATTTTGGTCAAAGAACACCTTGTATCCTTTTCTTAAAAACACCTCACTCAGCCTTCCCGCCTTAGAGATATTCTCTTTCGAACGCTCTGCATCTTCGTAACGTCGATAACTGATAAATATATCGTATTCCTCTGCCATATCCTAAGTATTAGTCTTACAGCCAATTCAACACAATGTCATTTTTCCTTTCAATTATGCAAATATACAAAGAATATCCCAAACTGCAAAACCTTTTCAACAACAATTCCCATAATCATCCAGTATGCCAAAGGTACGTGCTCTCAAACATGAAAGCACGGTGGGAGAGACACTTTTTCTTCGCCATACCTATACCATCGTGCGTCCTTGGGTTGTTCGACGGTTGTTCAACCCAAATCGGTCATTAGGCTAAAAAGGCCTCTGGCTGAAGCCGTTCAAGAGCAACGAGGAGACATGTGAAACGAAAAGGCTGATAATAACCGTTTTATCCCGATTCCCGTCTCGATGGCCGATGTAGGCTCGGTTGCTCTTCCGTCGCTCCTTAGTCCTCNNTTCTCCCATCGTTCTCCCATCGTTCTCCTATTACAAAAGGAGAACTGAGGTATAACGGAGGATGAAGGGTGGATGGCCGAGCGAGCCAAGGGCAGTGCGAAAGGAACTAAAAAATGGACTGACCCCGACGCCAGTACCTTTGCCGGACCTACGCTATACTGGGCAACAAGATACCTCTTCCTGCGACAGCAGGAGGGTTAAGGAATCCCAAATAGTAGGCTGTGGCTGGCAAAAGCGTTTAAAAATGGCCGTAGAAACCGACGCCGAGGTCAACAAGTTTTTGGGGAATGTTGTTGGTGTTGCCTAATGAATCGCTGGGGACATTGACAGTGATATGGGTTCGACGGGAGGCAAAGACGCCGACTCCCCCCTGAATGTTAGTGTATGTCTGTGTCTCCTGCCCGCCCATAATGGAGCGGTCGTGCGAGTTGATATAAGCGGTGAGGTCTTCGTTGCACACGGCAATGGTGATATCGACATTATTGACTGTGGTGAGGGTGTCGGTATTGTCTTTGAGATGGTTTTTGATGATCGACAAAAAACGGGACTCGGAGAGATAGGCTTTCGCCGAACCTGCTTGCGGAAAAGTTTTTCCCGGAATGACAAGACTGCAGGTGTCGTGGTTGCGTTTATAGTAGAATGTGACGATAGGTTGATACCGCCGCCCGCCGGGAACGGGTTTCCATGTGGCTTTGATGTCTCCCCTTTCTATACGGAAATTGTGTCCTTTCAAAGAATTGGGTTCTTCAAGTACCTCTTCGACGGTGTCGCGAAGATGGATGGTGGGGTCACGGAAACCGACCAGTTTGGTGGTGGCGCGGGCAAGGGTGTCGCCCGAAGGATTGCGAAGCACAAGCAGCTGGAAGAAACAGGCGGTATCGTCCTTAAGCTTGCGCCCGGGCACACAATAGTATATGGGTTGAAGCCCCGCGGGGAAATCGCCTTCGGGTTTGCCTTGTATCTCGGTATAGTTGAGTACCCAACGGTCGACTAAGATGCTCCGGGTGTTTTCATCGTCAGGATTCCCCTTCCAAGCCAAAAGATGGACGGCAATCTGGTTCGACAGATAATAATTTGAGTCTACAATGGATGAGTAGTTGTATAGGTTGTCTTCGCCAAGATAGCATTTCTGCACACGAGCCCAGACGGTATCTTCATCGGGGTCGATGACACAGTAAACAGATGGTACTTCACGCCACGGTGCATTGGGGCTGAAGTCGACCTTGCACGAGGTGAAGGCAAGCAGCAATAAAGCAAAGACGGGGAATGTTTTTTTCATTGTCGGTGATGTTATGAGGCGGTGTTTCCGCATGTTTATTACTATTTTTCTGTCTTATCTAAGAGTATTCTGATTACCTCGGCAGCAATATGGCAGCCGAAAAGGGGCGGCATATATGAAATGGTGCCGACAGTGGTGAGGTGGTTGGCAGAGGGGTCTTCGGTCATGGCCTCGGACGGTACCTTTTCGGCAGAGAAGACCACACGGATGCCCGTGGTGACCCCCATGCGATGGAGCCGTTTGCGCACCATGGCGGCCAAACGGCAAGTGTGGCTCTTGGAGATGTCGGCTGCACAGACCATCTCAGGGTTCATTTTACCGCCGCTGCCCATGCTGCTGACTACAGGCAAGCCGAGGCTGTGGGCATGATAAAGGAGAAAGACCTTGGGAGAGAGGGTGTCAATGCAGTCGACTACACAGTCGTAGCGATGAGCCTGCAGCACTTCAAGCATGCGGTCGTCGCGCAGAAACTCCTGCAAGGCTTCGACCTCGCAGTCGGGGTTGATGTCGCGAAAGCGGTCGCGAAAAAGCATTGCCTTGGGTTGTCCTATGGAGGAACGCAAAGCGATGAGCTGGCGGTTGAGATTGGTCTCTCCTACCGTGTCGCCATCCACAATGGTCATGTGACCCACTCCGGCCCTGCATAGTTGTTCGGCAGCATAGCCTCCTACCCCACCCAGTCCGACCACCAAGACATGCGACGCCTGCAGACGCGCAATGCCTTCAGAGCCAACAAGCAACTGGGTGCGGGAGCTGAAAGAGGTCATGGCTTGCTGATTTCTTCTTCTATTTCCACCTCGTCGGTCATTATCCAAGGATTGAGCCCTTTGGCACGATGCCATTCCGGTATGCGTGACAAGGGGTGGGCAATGATTTGGATAAACCTGACATCGGATCTGTTGACAGGAATCGTGACCACTTGCAGCTGGGTGGTGTTCATGGTCTGGTCGGCAGGGTTGTAAGATATGGTAGCGGGAATGGGAGCTGAGAATGTCTTGCCATCGGCCGAGACCCGCACTTCCACTTGTTGAGGAGCGAAGACCCACGCATCGGGAACGTGGGCGAAACGCAGCACAACATTGCTGACATTGACATTTTTGCCAAGTTCGATATCCGCCTGCAGGTCGTGACCGGAGAATCCAAGCCAACCATGGGAAAGGTCGTTGACATCGCCCTTCTCACCGTCGTACAGGGCACGGGTTGCGTTTTTATTATACGGTGTGTTGGGTTTGTGGGCAAAGGTGCATGAAACCACATAGTCGAAAGTGAATTGCTGTGTTGCCACAAACGAGGGCGATTCGCCTTTCTTGAAGGCACGTGCGCGGATAACCACACTATTCTGTATCGTAAACGGCTTGGTATAGAGTGTTGACTTTTCTGTGGGGACGCTGCCGTCAAGGGTATAGCGTATCTCTGTTTTGGGAGTGGGGCATTTGATGGTTATCTGCATGGGGCTGTCGAAACGTTCGCGACTCTTGCTGATAACGGGCATCTCGATAATGGCGGACACCACCTTGGGGTAGACGATACGGCGGAAGTCCTGCGCGTTGTATTCCATGCAATCGTATGGACGCATGTGTAATACAAAACGATAACGATGGTCTTTGACCAGCATGGATTCGTCGAGATTCATATTGGCTGTGGCACCACCTACACCTGTATTGCGGTAGTCCAGAGCAAGCAGGCTGTCGGTGACAGAGAACTGGCAGAGCGTGTCGATGATGTCGACATAGAGACCCATACCACCATTGCGGAGAGAGAGCCAACGCACATCGGTACGATTGCCGGAGTGTTGGTGCGGGAATTCCTCGTCAGGATAGCTGTAGTTTATCTCACTCACAGGTAAAGCCTGCTGGGAAATCCGGGCGGCCGAGCGACGGTCGATATAGCTTTCGATATTGCACCCGAACCATTCGACAGTGTCAAGAGTGTGGCTATAAGGGAGGCTTAAACCTACACGGGCGAGGGTCTTCACTTGCTCGGAGACGGTGATGTCGTTGCTAAGCAGTACATCGCCCGAGGCAAGGACAAGATAGGTTTGGCGTACATCGAAAATGCCATTGTCTTTCTCTGTGTCGTAGCGGAAAAGAACGTCGATACCCACAGTAAAGTTGTCTATCTTGCGTATGTTGGTCGCCAACACCTGGGGCTTCATTCGGTCGAGACCTATACGTTGCCACTGACGGAGACCGTTGGGATCAAGGTTGTCGTTCGGCGAAGGTGTACGCATGAAATTAAGCTGCACAGGACCGGAAAGTATAGGTTGGTCGTGGAATGAAAGCGAGGTGACTGTGCCCAGACTGTCGTTGAACAGGAGGGAGAAATTGTTGTTGAAAATCTTTGTCTGGTGGAGTGTGTCTTTCTCAATGCTGAGAGGCTGACAGCCCGTTAGTAGAAGTTCCTGCTGAGGAGTATTCTCCGACGGCAGGGGGAACTGGGCGGTGTAAAGCACGGTGTTCTTGGGAACGGCGGCAGTGTTATTGCGCTGCCGGAGAGTGAACTGGATAAAGAGTTCTTCTCCTGAATAGAGGGTTAGTTTGGGGATTTTAAGCTTGAAGTCTTTCGTCTCGCCGGGCTTGAGAGAGAGCGTGATATCGCCTGCGACGATATTGGGTTTGAGATTGGAACAAATGACGTAATCCATTCTGTAGTCGGACAGACTGCGGAAGTCACATAAGTTGGTGATGTCAAACTCGGCAGCATCGGCACTGACAGAGGTCATGCGCACATCGAAGGGACGATAGATCTGTTTCAACTCAGCAAGGTACGGTCTGGTGGACAGTGCATCCCATGAACGGCTCTCGAAAAAGCCACCCTGAATGGATGCATGGTCTTGCACCATTTGCCACAACGGTGACATACCGCCGAATGTGTTGCCATCCATACCGCCATAGGAGAGCATGACCAAAGAACGCGACTGTGTCTTGGCCAAATACTGTCGCAGGAGCTCGGTATTGCAATGCAATGGACAGATGAGGTCGGTATTTTCGGCATACTGTGCAGCAGCGTACAACACTGGTCGTGCAGGGTCGGTCTGACGCAATGCCTTATAAGCAGAGTACATACAAACACCATTGTCGGGCGATTCACCCAACGACCAAGCTATGATGGAGGTATGGTTCTTGTACTGCCCATAAAGATTGCGCACCCGATTAACAAAGAGTTCTTCGTAATCATTGTTGGTTGCCCACACATTTGTTGACTCATTCCTTGTAAAGATATTGGCGTCGGCAATGACATAGAAACCAAATTCGTCGCATAGCTCATAGAATTTGGAGGCATCGGAGATGGAACCATAAGTACGGATGGCATTGATGTTGTTGCATTTCATTTGTACCATCTGCGAACGGAGGACTTTGATTCTATCGGGTGTCAGCAAGTCAAAATCGTCTATCGTCATTATGCCCTTGAGTGTTACAACCTTGCCATTGACCATAAGGCCGTTTTTATAGGCAACAGAACGGAACCCAAAGCGGGTCCCTACAACATCCTGCAGTTCCATCTTCTCGTTATATAGACGGATGACAGCAGTGTAGAGCCGAGGTGTTTCGGCTGTCCAAGGCAGAACATTGGGCAGCGAAGAACTAATAGACTGAGATGTCTCGTTCCGATTGTCAAAGAAACACCATTTGCCCAGCTTCTCTACCCGTTGGCCTTTGGTGTCCCATATCTCTAATTCAAGATAACACTTTCCTTTGCGGCGATGGTTATAAAGGTCTGCTTCGAGAGTGTATAAACCCACCGAACTTGCCGACTCGTAGTCTGTTTTCAGGGTATAGTCCTGCACATTGAGCAGGGGTTTCAGCACAATGGCGCAATCGCCTGTTAAACCGAAATCCACCGCATCAAGATAGGGTTCACTCTCTTCCTGATTAAAACTGAGACGGAGGCGGTTGCTCTTACCGAAACGGATAATGTCAGTGATGTCAAACTCCGTCACCGCACCGGCATCGCGGCTGTAGCCTACCAACTTATCGTCGATATACAAGCCATAACCCGAGGAAGCCTTGAAACGGAAAAATATGCGGTAAGCACGCCAATCTCTGGGGAACTCGTAGGTCTGAGTGTATTCGGGAGGAAGATTGCTCGCATCCTCATCCCACTCTTCCATGACAGAGATATAATAGGGCGAATCATCATAGCGCAAATGCTCAATGGCATTCTCATCATCATAGCTGATAATGTTGGCTCGCGGTGGCACCCGCAATTCCTCCATACTCACCGGCTGCTGCGCCGTTACCGACAGGAGGCACAGCAGCAGACCCGCAAACAGAAAGTATCTCTTCATAATAATTCGCTCAGCATTAGAGCTAAGCAAGATGCATTAATGTTTGAAAAAGTAACTGACGCTTATGCCGGCTTTGATGTTTTGAAGCAGAAGCGGACGAGCTGTGGTCAACTCGCCATTCTCCCAACGATCTATCCTGTCAAGATGCATGCCCATATAACCAACATAGGCATTGACAGCCAGATTTCTATTGAAAGCATAGCGGACACCCGCGTTCAATCCCCATATAACACCGCCTTCGTTGATTTTGATGGCATTCTCACCACCGCTGGTAGAACCCAGAGGAAAGGAATAACCGACATAAACAGTGGAGAACGGAGTCAACTGGCTACGAAGATAGTGTGTACGGAGTTCAATAAAAACAGGCAACTGGTTGAATGCACCGGTGGGGTCTTTCAAAAACTCGACACCCAGACCAATGCCCGACTCTTTACGGATTTGCCAACCTCCCACGGCATAGAATCCGTGGAAGGTTACCTTATCCGAAAAAGCAGTCTTATTGAGGTTGGTGGCGAAGTCGTAGCCCGCAACGGTATAGAACCCATGCCAATAAGGCTCGATGTGTTTCTGCTGGGCCTGTGCCGACATCATGGTGACAACTGCGGCCAACAACAATATTGCTTTTTTCATAATATGTTGTCTTTTGGAGTGTAATTTATTCCATCTTTTTCAAATCGGGCGAGATAATAAGGGTTGCCTCAGTGGCAGCCTGAACCTGCTCGACAGTAAACTCGGGATTAATCTCGGTCAGCACAATGCCTTTGGGGGTGATTTCCATGACACCCATCTCGGTAATAATCATGTTCACCTGGCCTTTGGCTGTGAGCGGGAGAGTGCATTTCTTCAAAATCTTGGGATTGCCCTTGGCAGTGTGTTCCATGGCCAGAATGACCTTCTTGGCACCCACCAACAAATCCATGGCTCCGCCCATGCCGGGGGTCTTCTTGCCAGGAATCATCCAGTTGGCAAGGTCGCCTTCCTCATCAACCTGCATGGCACCGAGCACAGAGACATTGACATGTCCGCCACGGATAATGCCGAACGACGTAGCACTGTCGAAAGTGCTGGCTTCATCGGTATAGGTGATGTATCCACCGCCAGCGTTAATCAGCCAGGGGTCTTCCTTTCCCTCTACAGGAGTGGGACCCATACCAATCATACCGTTCTCGGACTGGAGAATGACATGCACGCCTTCGGGCAGATAGTTGGGGATAAGTGTCGGAAGTCCGATACCGAGATTGACGACATCACCGTCTTTGAGCTCCTTGGCAGCACGACGGGCGATAAAGGGTTTAATTTGTTCTTTTTCCATAGTGATGATTATTTATATTGTTGTTTAATTCATTTTTATTAAGGTTTATTTCATGCCGCGTTTCACCATTTCCTGGGCTATAAACGAAGCCTCGTCGTCAGCATAGGTGTTCATACCGAAACCAGCGTCGTAACCCAACTCCTTGGCCAACTCGTGGCTGATACGTGGACCGCCACAAATCAGGATAATCTTGTCGCGCAGACCCTCGGCTTCAAGCATCTCCACCAATTCCGTCAGATTCTTGATGTGGATGTCCTTCTGCGTCACTGTCTGCGACACAATCAAGGCATCGGCATGCAGTTCTATACCCTTGGCAATAAAATCCTCGTTGGGCACCTGGCTGCCCAGATTGTAAGCATCAATCATGTCATAGCGCTCAAGCCCGTAGTGTCCGGCATAGCCCTTCATGTTCATGATGGCATCGATACCCACAGTATGGGCGTCGGTACCAGTGCTGGCTCCCACAACGACAATCTTACGACCGATATGCTCGCGGATATATTCATCGCACTCGTGCATATCCATCGTGGTCGACTCCACCTTGGGAACATGGATGGTCGAATAATCCACCGTATGGGTACAGCTGCCATAGCAGTTGAAGAAAGTGAAACCCTCGGTCAGCTCCTTGCTGTACACCACCAGCGGGTTTTCAAAACCCATCTTTTTCATCAGTTGTTTGGCAGCTTCGATAGCCTCATCGCCTGCCGGAACCGGAAGGGTGAAACTCAACTGGGTTTTTCCATCATTCATTGTGTCGCCATAAGGCTTTATTTTGGTAAGGTCTAAGGTTTTGTCGTAATCCTTAGCCTCCATCGAATACAATCCTTCACTCATTGTTGTGTGTTTTTTAGGGTTTTACTTCTTACCTTTCATTATTTCGACAAACGGATTGAAATAATTATCCGCCTTGAGGGTGACTCCGTCCAGACCTTTACCACCGTTCTTGGGACGCTTCACATCAGCGAAGATACCTTTCTCAAGAGCCGTGAACAATCCTTCACTCTCCATGGCCTCCAAGAGCTTCGTGGCATCGTCCAAGACCTTCTTGGCACGGTTACGCACAATACCGTTTTCTTTGAATTCCACCTCTTCACCGATATCCTTCATGTTGTTGAAGATATATTTGGCATTCTCAATACTCAAGTAACGGTCGCTCATGAAAGGCGTGTGAATAGCCTCGGTGGGCATACCCAGCAACTGCAGTCCCTGATGGGTCCACTGTCCAATGATATTGAACAGGGCATCCTGGATATGACCGCGGAAAATGTTACCGGTCATGAATTTCGTGGGAGGCATATATTTCAACGGAGCCTTGGGGAAAATCTCCCTCAACATCTGAGCCTGAGCCAGCTCATACAGGAATCCGTTCTCCAGCATGGGATCCATCTCAAAAGCATGACCCAAGCCCTGCTGTTCCTCGGGCAGACCAGCCAACAAGGCCAACTGCTCGTTAATGAAATCCGAAGCCAGCACAGTGTGAGCCTCCTCAAAAGCATCAGCAGTGGTCAAGTAGTTGTCCTCACCCGTATTGATGATGACGCCTGCAAAACCATTGATTATACGGCTGAAATATTGGTCAATCAAAGTACGCTGCATATTGATGTCGCGGAAAAGGATACCATACAACGCATCGTTCAGCATTACATCCAGTCCCTCCAAGGCACCCATGGCAGCGATTTCGGGCATACACAAACCCGAGCAGTAGTTACACAGGCGGATATAACGCCCCACCTCCTCGCCTACCTCATCCAGTGCCTTGCGCATAATGCGGAAATTCTCCTGGGTGGCGAAAGTACCTCCGAAGCCCTCGGTCGTGGCACCGTAAGGCACATAGTCCAGCAGACTCTGGCCAGTGGTGCGGATAACAGCGATGATATCGGCTCCTTGGCGGGCACCAGCCTGTGCCTGAACCACATCTTCATAGATATTACCCGTGGCAACGATGATATACAGATACGGCTTGCTGCCTTCGCCGATAGTCTCAATGTAATGTTCTCGGCGTTGGCGACGCGCACGGATGCGTGCCACATTGGCATCGATATAAGGCTGCAATGCACCCTTGATATCCTCTGCCTTGTGTAGAGGCAACTGTGTTATGTCTAACTTGCCTTCACTGATGGCCTCGGCAATCTCCTGCGGAGTCTTGCCTGTCTCAAGCACGGCATTGCCCATAAAGAAGCACACGCCCTGCCCCAAAAGACCCTTACTCTTCAAATCGTCCACCACAACATTGGGCAACGGCACCTCGTTGGCATCAATGCCGTCTATACCCAGCAGTCGGCAGATAGTACGCTCAACCGCGACGGTGGTATAGTTGCCCACAAAATCCTGCACTTGGTCGGCAATTTTACGCGCCACACCCCTTGCATGCTCGACTTTTTCAAAATCAAGTCCTACTTTACTTTGCTGCATAATCGTCTATTTTCAATTACTAATTTTTTATTATTCAACCATTAACGCCGACCAACACCCATTTTCACAAGTGATAGTGGCATATATTTTCAGACTTGCAAAGTTAATGATTTTTTTGCAATATAAGACTTTTTATAAATAAAAAAATAAAAAAAGACATCCATTAACCCTGCTAAACACTCATATACAACCCCTTCTCTCATTGTCGCACACCCATTGCCAACCCAGCCCTCACGCTCGTCTACGAACAGCCCCATTCCGCCCCTTGTCATTCCCAAACCATCCTCTAATCCGCCATCCCCAAACACCCCTTCCATCCCACCGCTAACGCACTCCCTTACCTCCTCAATCCACCATTCGCGACAGGCCTGCCCATAACACCTCTCTCACTCATATCACCGACACGGATGCCCAGTTGTGCTATCGCTCGTTATCCCTCAGTTATTCCTCAGTTATTCCTCAAATAAAGGAGAAATGTAGGAGAACTGAGGAATAACTGAGGTACAATTAGCGAACCTGCACCTGACTTTGGTGTGAACAAGGTGTTTTCTTGAAACTGCTTGGAAGATTTTTGCCGGTTGAACTGATTGACTTGTCAGATTATCCTATGCCACATAGTATTGCTTGTCAAACATGATGGCAACGTAGCATGAACAGACGATTTGCGACTATCGTTCAAACAATCAGGCTGTGCCGAGCGAATCGGCTGCAACCGAATCGACTGGGATGGCTTCCGCTGTGGATTTCTTTTTGCGCGGGCGGGGCATACGAATGTCGCCGAGACCGTGTTTGGAATGGAACTTATCAAGATCCACATCGCCCGCAATGCCCTTCACCCTGCCGGTCCTGCTATACTGCCAAAGGGTGAAACGGATTTCGGGATAGCCTTCATATTTGGCCACAAAAATATGGTATTTGGCATATTTCTTGGTTGCAAAATGTTCGCGGTAAACCTTTTCGCTTGTGTAAATCATGGGGTTGACCCCATATTCCTTTTCCATCAGTTCGAGTATTTTATCCACTCTGGCCATATATAGACGACCGCTATGGTGTCCCTCGATATCAAGTACGGGTATGAGATCCTGATGTTTCTTGGCCACGAGCGATTTGAAGTTGGCGAACTGCTGGTAGGCTGTGGTTTTGCTGCTGTAGACATGATAACTGCCTACAAGGATGCCGGCTTTGCGGGCGGCCGCGACATTGGTTTTGTAGTAATCGTCGCGTATGGTGGAGCCTTCGGTGGCTCGGATATATACGAATTTGACTTTTTTGCTCTTGGCAACTTTTGTCCAATTGATTTTACCTTGGTATTTTGACACATCGATACCTTGCGCCTGTGCCACAGGGACAAACAGCTGCACGAGCGCAAGGACGATAAGTGCCGGCCAAAAGCGACCAAGGTTAAAGTTCAATTTCATCGCCAGCGGCATTGAAAAACTTGAAACTCAACAGTCCATAAGACTCTGATGACTTGATTTTGAGCCATATTTTGTATTTGAGCATCCACTGCAGACGCACACTTTTGAGACCTTTGGTGAGGTAAGCATACACGTAGGGATGGACAATGACGGTGAGACGTTTCTCGTTTTGCGAGGAGGCGAGATAACGCAGGTTGGATTCGATTTCGTCTACCACGACAAGGCTTGATTTGATAGTGCCTGTACCCTCGCAGAAGGGACACTTCTCCTGCACGTCAACCTCGATAGCCGGACGCACACGCTGGCGGGTAATTTGCATGAGTCCGAATTTGCTGAGGGGCAGGATGGTGTGGCGGGCTTTGTCGCGCGACATCTCAGCACACATCACATCATAGAGTGTTTTGCGGTTGTCGGCTTTCTGCATGTCGATAAAGTCGACGATGACTATACCACCCATATCTCGAAGACGGAGCTGACGGGCTATCTCTTTGGCCGATTCGATGTTGACTTGAAGTGCCGTATCCTCCTGTCCGGCTCCAGCTTTTATGTGGTTGCCACTGTTCACGTCAATGACATGCATGGCCTCGGTATGCTCAATGTAGAGGTATACTCCTGACCGAATGGTGACGATGCGGCCGAAAGCACGGCGTATATCACGGAGTACACCGAATTGTTCAAAAATGGGTGTCTCGAGTTTATAGTGTTTTACTATGTCCTCCTTATCGGGAGCGACAGAGACGATGTATTTCCGCACTTCGTTGTAGATGGTCTCATTGTCTACATAGATAGTGTTGAAGTCGTCGGTAAGCACATCGCGTAGCAATGCGGAGGTGGCGCTGAGTTCAGAGAGCACCTTTTGTGGGCCTGTAATGTGTTTGAGGCTTTCCGTGAGCGAAGCCCATTGATCCATCAGATGACGCAAATCTGCATCAAGTTCGGCAACATCTTTACCCTCGGCAATGGTGCGGACAATTACACCGAAGTTGGCCGGTTTGATGCTCTGCATAAGGCGGCGAAGACGGCCACGTTCTTCTGAACCCTTGATTTTCTGCGATATGGAGATACGGTTAATAAAAGGATTCAACACCAGATAGCGGCCTGCAAAAGATAGGTCGCCCGATAGTTTGGGGCCTTTGGTAGAGATGGGTTCCTTGGCCACTTGGCCTATAACCAGTTGTCCGACCTTTAAAACGGTTGACAGGTTTCCCACTTTCTCGAGCACCGGCTCGACTTTGAAGGTATTGAGATTTCGGACAGAAGAGTCGCCATTCATGGCCAGTTTCATGTACTTGGCCAACGAGTTGTAGTTAGGACCCAAGTCAAGATAATGGACAAATCCGTCTTTATCCTCTCCCACATCAATAAATGCCGCATTAAGCCCTGGCATAATCTTTCTCACCTTGCCGACAAAAATGTCGCCGACATGGATTTTGTTGCCAGTTTTATCTTTATGCAGCTCAACCAATTGCTTGTCTTCAAGCAAAGCCAATTGGATTTCGCTGTCGGTGGCAGATATTATTAGTTCTTTGTTCATTCTATTTTAATACAAAAACAAATTACACAACACGATGGGTTACCATCGGTGTGTAATTTGTTTTAGATGTTAGATTGATTGTTTTAGACAGCGAAGCGTACTTTACTTCTTCTTATGTCTATTCTTGCGCAAGCGTTTTTTACGCTTGTGAGTAGACATCTTGTGTCTTTTGTGTTTTTTTCCGTTAGGCATCTTATAACAAATTAAAAGTTATTTTACACTCTTTTTCACGTCGTTGACGAAAGTCTTAGCAGGCTTGAAGGACGGAATATTGTGAGCGGGGATAATGATAGTAGTGTTCTTCGAGATGTTACGGCCAGTCTTCTCGGCGCGTTTTTTGATGATGAAACTACCAAAGCCACGGAGATAAACATTCTCACCTTCGGCAAGAGATTCTTTAACGACATTCATAAACTCCTCAACAGTAGCCTGAATGGCGACTTTTTCGATACCGGTTTTTTGTGCAATCTGTGCAACAATTTCTGCCTTTGTCATATTGTATTGTACTTTATTATTAATTGTTCATTTATGTCCGCTCGCTGAGGGCGAAACAGGATGCAAAAATACCAAAAAAATTTGGATTACAAAAGTTTTTTTTATCCCTTTCAGACTTAATTTCAACTTTTTAGAATAAATGTATTAATATTCAATACTTTATAAAAATCATTTTTTCTTTCGGACGACAATAAAAATCTGATTAATAACGGGTCATATTTTGTCTTGGCGAGCCGTTTTGAGGCTGTTTTTTGAAGAAATAGAGGAGGAATAGAAACAGGGTTCCAAGGGTACACATTACTACAATATGCCAAGGTATGGATAACGGATCGGCAGGGTTAATGGCAACAATACCGCGATGATAGAGATTGTATAGTACAACGACAGACGCATTGTTGAGAAAATGGGCAGCAGCACTGACCCAGATAGTACCTGAGAAGAAGAACAAATAACCCAAGACCAGACCTAACAGAAAGCGGGGAACAAGGCCATACAAATCGCCATGGGCCAGAGAAAAGACCAGCGCTGTAATAAATATGGCCGCATGGATGTTTCCGAACCATCTATGGAGCACCTGTTGGAGGCCGCCTCTGAAAAAAATCTCTTCGCAGACAGCAGGGACTAAAGCCACCACAAACAATTGAAGCAAGAGGTCAGGATAACTGGTGAGGGAAAGCATTTGCTCTACCATTTGATTGGCTTTATCCGACATAAGCCGCATCGAAGATTCAAGCGGTCCCAGATTCCAACTATCATTCCAGCTTGTCAGAAAATTATTAAGAGGAATGAGCAATAAAGCCATGACGACGGCAACGAATGCCAGAAACCATTGTCGCCCATGGATATTGATTTTGAGGTATTGGCGCGGTTGGGAATAGTAAAGCAGAGCAAACAGGCATGCAGGCAACAAAAAGATGAGCAATTGGGATAGCATCTGCCTGACAAGTTGCATCCGGATTCCTGTAGGGGAGTCTCCTGAAGTTGGGATAAGCAAAAGGAAGCCTCCTGACAGAATGGCTCCCAAAACAAACAAGAAAAGAAGCCCTAACAACTGGTGAAAGGGCTTCGAGTTCTTAAAGAACATGGATATATTTTTCATGTTGAGAAATCATTTGTGACCCCGGCGGGATTCAAAC
>DBXQ01000033.1:3524-3649 GCA_002309955.1 Bacteroidales bacterium UBA1208 | reverse complement strand
GGCTCCCGCAACGGCGTGCTCGAATCCCTCAACCAGGGCAAAGAGCAGAAAAAAGAGGCTGCCCCCACCCCGAAGAACTTCAAGCGCCCCAAAGAACTACAGGCCGACGTCATCCACTTCAAGAA
>DBXQ01000033.1:0-3492 GCA_002309955.1 Bacteroidales bacterium UBA1208 | reverse complement strand
CCTTACGAGATCTTCACCGGCAAGACTGGTGACGAGAGTTTCCTGCTGCCCAAATGGGTGGAACACGGCATCATCATCAAGAACCGCCACGAGGACGGCACCAAGTCGTACGACTTCAAGTACTACGACAAGGCTGGCTACGAGGTGCGCCTCTGCGGCCTCGACCGCTGCTTCAACCAGGAGTTTTGGAACTACGCCAAGATGACCTCCGCACTTTTGCGCAACGACATTCCCGTGCAGCAGATTGTCAACATCATCTCCAGCCTCAACTTCCGTCAGGACAGCATCAATTCTTGGCGCAACGGTGTGAGCCGCGCCCTCAAGAAATTCATCCAGGACGGCACCAAACAGAAAAACCAAGAGTGCCCCAACTGCCACGAAACCGGCACGATGGAATTCAAAGAGGGTTGCCTGGTGTGCACCAAGTGCGGCTACTCCAAATGTGGTAACTAATCCCGATTCCTATGGCAGAGCAGAGCAACATCATCAATGTCTTCATCCCTTGTCAGATGGACTTGTTCCAGCCGAACACCGCCTATAGCGTGATGACGGTTCTGGAGCGGGTAGGACTGCATTGCCAGTATTTTGACACGCCCACCTGTTGTGGGCGTCGCTTTCATTTCGAAGGCGAAATAGAGTGTGCCAAAACCCTCGCGGGCGAGATGCTCGATAACTATGCTCGCAACAAGGTGCCTTTCATCATTCCCGACTGTTCGTGCGCCGGGTATATGAAAAAATACTACCGCCAGTTGCTCGAAAATTCGTTCCAGCCACCCGATTTGCGCTCTTTTGTCCAACACGTCTATGAGATGTGTGACTATATTGTGAACATTCTGCACATAGAGTGCCTGGATAATTTTTTCCCGCACAGGGTATTTTATTTCAAGTCCTGCTCGGCCCGTAACTTATATCCTGACAACGATGCGCCGCAAATTCTGATGCAGAACACCAGGGGACTTGACCTGCTGATGGACGATGAAATGCAGGGCTGCTGTGGGGCCAACGGGCGCTTTGCCCTTGCCAATCCCGCCGCCTCGGAGGCAATGATTGGCGAAATTGTCCAGAAAATCTACAACAAGGGTGCGGAATTTGTCACATCCACGGACCTTCACTGCCTCCAGATGATTGATGCCTACAAGGAGGAGCACGAGGTGGGCATTAAGGTGATGCACATCGCCGACATTCTCAAGGGCGAATAAATCTTATAAAAAAACACCATTTTTTCTTGCCATTTGTGCCAGAGGTTTTTTTATCTTTGCACCCTCTTATCTCTGGTGCGATGAAAAAGGCATTTCTTTATCTCATTTTTCTCTTTCTGGCTTTTTCCTGTTTTGCGGGAAGCAATATCGACTCCCTGTTTAACCACTATGTTTTCAGCAAGCAATCGCAGCGCATCTCTGCCGCAGAGGAACTTGTACATATTTTTAACAAGGAGGAATGCTACGACTACCCCATCACCTACAAGCACCTTGGCAACCATAAAATGCTGGATATGCTGGCCTATTTGGGTATGGCCAATCACGAATACAACCGGGCCAACTTTCTCCGGGCGGTGCATTGCGCTGAAAAGGCCCTGCTGATTGTGCCGGAGGATTCCCTTTTGTGGCGTTCCAGTTGCTATGAAATCCTGAATGTTGCCTTGCAACGAATGGGCGATTACAGCAAAGCCCTCCAATACGCGAAACTGGACTACGAAACAGGCATCAAACTGGCCAATGAAGATATCCAGAGTTCCGCTCTCAACTCCCTGGCTGCCATCCTGCTGGCTACCAACCACCCCGAAGAGGCCCTGGGCTATATACAGCAGGCCGTGGACATTGAACGAGGCAACTCCGATGGCCAGGGCAAGAAACTGGCCATCCGCCTGGGCATACAGTGCGAGGTGTTGGTGATGCTCAATCGGCCCATTGAGGCTTTGGCCTGCATCAACGAGGCCTTGGCCCTTGACAGCGCTGCCCAGCGTTTCGACAAGGTCGGCATCCGCAAATCGCAAAAAGCCGACGTCCTGCTCTCTATGCAGCAATGGGAGGAATGCCGCAAGATATGCCTCGAATCGCTCGAGTCTTCCCGTCAAAATGGCAATACTGTGGAGGAAATCATCACCCTGAAACAATTGGGAGCCTGCGAAATCGGGCTGAAACATTACGACAATGCCGAAAAATATCTGATGGAAGGCGAAAGATTATGCAAGGAAACAGCCTTCACCCCACAATTGTGGCGCATCCAACAACAACTCTTCAAACTATACAAGGAAACCGGGCGCTGGGAAAAAGCCGTGCAGTATCTGGAACAAAGTTCCAAAACCAAAGACTCACTCAACAACGAGCGTTTTCAGCAGATGATGAGCGACTACAGAGTGGTGTACGAAACACAAGCCAAGGATGCACAGCTCCTGGCCCAGCAGCACTCTATGCGTGTCAGGCTGATTTGGATGATTGTTTTCACAATACTCCTGGCCCTGCTTGCCACCTCTTTGGTGTTTCTCTATAGGCTTGCTCGCACCCGCAAGAAGAATAACGAGAGACTGGAAGATGTAAACAAAACTAGAAACCAACTCTTTTCCATTGTGTCACACGACCTGAAGAACCCCGTCAACGCACAAAAGCAGATGCTGGATTTTATGAGCCAGAATTTTGAAAAAATCAGCGACGCTGACAAGAAGGAACAGATTGATGCCCTGAAACATTCGAGCGATTCATTGAGCGAACTGCTCGTCAATCTTTTGGAATGGGCCTCTCTGGAGAGCGGTCGATTGACATACAAGCCCATACGCATTGATCTTAACACCTTGGTAAATACCAGTATCCGCCAGCAACAGCCTTACGCTACATCCAAGAACATCTCCATCGAGAAAAATATGCAAGCCGACCTTTTTGTGATGACCGACATCAAATTCCTGGAGATTATCCTGCGTAACTTGCTGCACAATGCGGTGAAGTTTTCCTTTGAAGGAGGGAAGGTGGAGGTGAAGGCCACCAAGGAGAAAAACAAAATCGCCTTGCAGGTGGTGGATTACGGGAAGGGTATTCGTCGGGAGATGAAGGATCTGGTGTTCAAGAAGGAGCTCTTCTCCACTCTGGGCACCTACAACGAAACCGGCACTGGTATAGGCCTGATGGTGTGCAAGAACCTCATCGATAGAAGCGATTGTCAGATTTCGTTCACCAGTGAAGAGATGAAGGGCACCACCTTCACCATTTTGTTGCCGTTGGCCGAATAAAACTGTTTTAACGATTAAACTTGCTGAAAAATGTCCACTATTCACATTCTGTTAGTTGAAGACCACATTTTAACCCGGATGGGCACAAAAGCCGCGCTGAACAGCAGCAGCAAAAACTGCCAGATTGTGGCGGAAGCCGGTTCTGTGAAAGAGGCGAAAGAACACCTGAAAAACCTCTCCAACATTGACCTGATTTTGCTGGATCTGAAACTTCCCGACGGCAACGGCGTGGAGGTGGTACAATTTCTCCGTTCGCGCAATATGAACGTCAA
>DBXQ01000069.1:22624-23247 GCA_002309955.1 Bacteroidales bacterium UBA1208 | reverse complement strand
GGATAGAGCAACTGCCTTCTAAGCAGTAGGTCCTGCGTTCGAATCGCAGCGGAATCACTAATCAACGAAGAGAGTCTCACTATGGTGAGACTCTCTTTTTCTTTCCGCAGAAAAAAAGTTTGTGCAGGGGTGTAGTTTTTTCGGTGGTTCCGTTGTCTAACGGGCAAAATAAAAACTAATTCTACATTTATGAACAAGAAACAACAGATTGAACTTGACTTCGAGCAGTTGGTGGAAAGGCAACGGCAGACCATCTATTCGGTCTGTTACCTTTTTGCCGACGAACGGCAGCAAGCCGACGACCTGTTCCAAGAGACGCTCATACGCCTGTGGCAGGGCTTCGACACCTTTGAAGGCCGTAGCACCGAGAAGACCTGGGTGTACCGCATTGCGTTGAACACATGCATCAACATGGACCGTAAACACCGTCGGCGCAGGGACACCTCTCCCTTAGAACTGAGTGTGGACTACTTCGCCGATGCCTCCTCCTGGGACAGCAGCGAGGAACGCAATCCCGCTGCCCAACGCCTGCATCGTCGCATCGGCAAGCTGCACCCCTTCGACCGCGCACTCATCCTACTCTGGCTCGAAGACCTGCCCTACGACGAAATCGCCGCCATCCT
>DBXQ01000069.1:1096-22505 GCA_002309955.1 Bacteroidales bacterium UBA1208 | reverse complement strand
CTGCAGCAAGACATAGCCAATCACAGTACTTTCAACAACGAGGTGTGGCGCCGCTCGGTGCGCCGACGTGTTATAGGCATGTACCGCCTAAACCTGGCGTGCTCCGTCTTTCTCATCATTTTCGTCATTGTCATCACCCCGTTTCTCTTATATGAAAACTTATGGCCATGGTGGCTGATTATAATAGTCGATTTGCTGATGATTTCCATGACCATATACAGCCTTATCGTGACACGCGGCATGCGTCGACCCGACACGAATTCAAAATCCGGACTGCTGTCCCTGCGCGAAAGTGTTCAGAGGAGTTCCAACACGCCCAAACGCCACAAAGTCATCATCTATGTGGTTAGCAGTATTGTCATAGTGCTCTTGTTTATCTATGTCTACAAAAACAACCCAGACAGGATACCTTCCAAACTAACCGGAGGAATCGCCGGGCTGCTTGCCGGACTGCTTATTGCTCGACGGCTTAAAAAACGATACTCCAACCTCAGCAAAGAGATAGACGAACTATTGAAAGAGGAATAAAAAAGCAAGCGGCACAGGGCAATCCTGTGCCGCTTGCTTTTTTGCTTTATTGGTTCTTACCTGCCAGTAGACCGCAGGCGGCCATGATATCCTCGCCACGTGAAGCACGAATGGTGCAGATGACTCCATGGGCGTTGAGGTAGTCGCGGAAACGTTCCATATCCTTCGGCAGGGAGGTCTTGAAAGGGGTGTCGGGCGAAGAATGGAAACGGATAAGGTTGACCCGGCAATACAGCCCCTTGAGCAGGCGCACCAGTTCTGCAGCATGACGGGTGTCGTCGTTAAGCCCTCTGAACATGATATACTCAAAAGAGATTCGCCGCTGGCCGCTCCAGTCGTATTGACGAAGCAATGCCACCACATCGGCAATGGGATAAGCCTTCTGCATAGGCATAATATCCTCTCGCTCTTTGGCAAAGGGATTATGCAGACTTACAGCCACATGGCACTGGCTCTCATCAAGAAACCGTTTCAATCCAGGAATAATGCCTACGGTGGAAACGGTGATGCGATGGGGGCTCCATCCGAGTCCCCACGGGGAAGTAAGGACTTCCGTACTGCGCAACACATTGTCGAGATTATCCATGGGTTCACCCATACCCATGAAAACGATATTGGTGAGTTGGGGGGCCTCAGGAATGGAAAATATCTGGTTAAGGATATCGGTAACGGATAGATTTCCGTGAAAACCCTGTTGCCCTGTAACACAAAAACGGCAACCCATCTTGCAGCCCGCCTGACAGGAGACACAGAGTGTGCCCCGGTCGCCATCGGGGATGAAAACGCTCTCGATATACTGAGAAGGGTCGTCGGACTTCTGGAAGAGATACTTCTTCGTGCCGTCGCACGACACCTGACAATTGACTGGATAATGACGACCGATAACAGCTATTTCTTTCAACCGGTTGCGGGCCTTGAGGGAGAGGTTTGTCATGGCATCGATGCTGTCGACATGCTTGGCATAAAGCCAGTCGCACATTTGTTTTGCCGTATAACGGGGCATGCCTTCATCGGCACATAAGCCTTCAAGTTCGGCCAAGGACATGCCCAAAAGAGAGGTCTGAGTCACATTTTCCATTTTTCCAATCTACATTAAATAGGTTCGCTTTGCTTATAAGAGTTGAAGGATGAAAAAGGCAGCACACCTTTAAAACCTCCGATTACGGGCAGGGGATCCGTTCTCCCTACACGGACAGGGTGTCTGTTCTCCCTATACGGGCAAGATGCCCGTTCTCCTTGTACGGGCAAGGTGCCCGTATCCCTATCCCAAAACCACGTTTTAGAAATCATACTCGGGAGCCTCATCAAGAATCTCCTGTTGGAACTGCGAACAATCCAACTCCACATCAAGCGGCACATTGGGACGGTCGAAATCTCCACGCGGAAATTTCAGACTCTTGTCCATATAAATGCTACGCATATAGTATCCAAAGATGGGCAAAGCCTGAGCGGCACCCTGTCCAAAAGTCATATTGCGGAAATGGATGCTACGCACCTCACCACCTGTCCAGATGGCTGTAGCCAGCTTGGGTGTGATGCCTACAAACCAACAGTCGGAATTGTTCTGGGTAGTACCCGTCTTACCGGCAATAGAGTTACTAAATTCATTGAGATGGTACTTGTAGTTGAGGCGTACACCTGTTCCGCTCTGCACTACGCCTTTCATCAACTCTATCATCATATAGGCTGTGCGTTCGCTGATAGCCTCGTGACGGTCAGGGGTAAAACGATCCAACACCGTACCCTTCTTATCTTCAATCCGGGTGATGAATATCGGTTCAACATATTCGCCTTTGTTGGCAAAAGTGGCCATGGCTCCTGCCATCTCATATACGGTGATTTCGGGCGTACCGACACAAATAGCAGGTACAGCATCTATCTCGCTTGCCACACCCATCTTGCGTGCAATGGCAATAACCTGCTCGGGCGACCCTTGCTTCATCAAATAAGCCGACACCCAGTTGATGGAGTGTGCCAAAGCCCATTTCAAGGTGACCATTTGGTTCTCGCGTTCGTGCGACGAGTTCTTGGGACACCAGTCAGGCTGACCCCACACTTCGAAACAGACCTCCGAATTAGGCACCTGTGTGCAGGGGTACATACCCAAGTCCTGCAACGCCATGGTATAGACGAACGGTTTGAACGTGGAACCCACTTGCCTATGGCTCATCACATTGTCATACTTGAAATAGCGATAGTTTATACCACCGACATAGGCTTTCACATAACCCGTGCCAGGTTCCACCGACATCAATCCCACATTGAGGAATTTCTTATAATACAACAACGAATCCCAAGGTGACATTACCGTGTCGATATTTCCTTTCCATGAGAAGACACGCATCTTCACTTTCTCTTTGAAAATCTTACGGCATTCCTTCTCGCTCTTGCCTTGCACCTTGTGCAACTGATAGTAGCGATCGGAGCCTTTCATGGCCTGCACCAGTATCTTCTCCTGCTGTTCGGGAGATATGTCACAGAAAGGATTCCCTCCCCTGGATTTCAACTCGCGGTTAAACTGAGGCTGGACCTCCTTGCTCATGTGCTCGCGGACAGCCTCTTCGGCATAACGCTGCATTCGCGAATCAATAGTGGTATAGATACGCAAACCATCCTTGTGCACATCGTAATGGTCACCCTCACTGTTGCGGTGATGCTTGCACCAATCCTTCATAAAGCCTCGTATATACTCGCGCAGATAAGTTGCCAAACCGTCGTTATGGCTTTGTGGCGAATAACGTGACACATCTATCTTCTCCTCCTTGAACTTCTCAAAATCCTCCTCGCTGAGATAGTTATAGCGCATCATCTGCGACAGTACCGTATTCCTGCGACCCAAGGCAGCCTCGGGATGCAATATCGGGCTATAAGCTGTGGGAGCCTTAAGCAGCCCCACCAGCATGGCTGCCTCATTCACTGAAAGGTCGGCTGGAGTCTTGTCAAAGAATGTCTTGGCTGCGGTCTTGATGCCAAACGAATTGCTTCCAAAATCCACAGTGTTGAAATACATGGCAATAATCTCCTGCTTGGAATAGTTGTGTTCCAACTTCACGGCTACCACCCATTCTTTGAACTTCGAAAATACCGTGCCGATAGGTCCTTTATGCTCGCGGGGGAAGAGGTTCTTAGCCAGCTGCTGTGTAATGGTACTGCCACCGCCGCTACTGCTGTGACGCCCCAGCAAAGTCTTGAAAAGTACTCGGAACAAACTGCGCGGATCAATACCCGAATGCTTGTAGAAACGGACATCCTCCGTGGCAATAAGGGCATTGATAAGATTGGGCGACAACTCGTCGTACGTCACATTCGAGCGGTTTTCAATGCCGATAAAACCCAATATCTCACCATCGGCAGAAAGTACCTCGGTGGCCTGATTGCTCTGCGGGTTCTCCAACTCCTCAAACGAAGGCATAAAGCCCAGCCAGCCTAACGACAATAAAATGAAAAAAAGGAATATGAATATCCACACTCCAGCAAAGATTTTCCATGCTGTACGAATTGTCTTACCATCTATCTTGCTACGTTTCTTTGCCATAATAGTCAGATTTATTGATTAGTGATTTTCGCTATCAGAAAGACTTCACAATCATGAAACCCTGCATTCAATTTATACCTTCAAACTTCTCAATGCGGAGTCCCACACTCTTCAACCCCACCACATTGGTATCCCTCATGCCATGAGCCACCTCGAAATGGTATCTGCCCGTCCGGGGAAAGATGACATGACGACGGAACACATAACGGCTATCCACATAACGTCCCGTCCGCCGGCCGTACCAATGTCCTTCCACATCGGCAAGGGGACACTCAAGCGTGTCGTATGCCACACTTCCGTCGGGGAAAGTGGTATTGATAAAGAAAAAGGCATTTGCCTTGGGATACTGCACACTGTTTCTCACATCGATAAAGAAATCATACACTTGCAGTGTATCCTCCACCTCAACATCGAAAAACACCTTGTCATCCATGTTCCAACCCGTCTCATCGACATCGCGCTGGGCAGTGAAATATACATTTTTGTCGCAGCCTGTAACCAAAACCACAGCCACAAACAAAAAAACCACCATTGTATTATGCATCAACTTTCTCATATCTTTTTCTCTATATCGCTTTTCGTGATTAGTGAACACGCTGCCATGACGCCGGACCACCTGCCACTCATCTTGATTTATTATTTGGAATTCCGAAGAACCTTATTCCTTACCTTCATGGCGATCCCTGACCGAACCGCGGCGACCTGCATGACGGCCGGAACCAGGATTATTGCGGGGACGTTGATACTCGTCACGACGGGCCGAACCCGTATTGGGGTTATATCTCCTTTCCCCTTGCTCCTGTCCGACTCTGTTGAGATTCGGACGGCGCTCAGTTCTCTCTCCACGGTCTGGACGCTCTGCCTTGTCGCCACCATGCTGACGGTTGCGTTGCTTGTCGCCACGTCCGCGACGCTCGCTGTCCTGCTCCTTGGTGCCCGATGGCGTATCGCTGTCTGTCATGTCATCGGCCATGCGCCTCAGCTCACGTTCAAACTCGGCATTGTCGGTCTCTTGTGCCAAGGCAGCTGTCGACATCAATTCCACTTGATAGTCCTCAAGCTTCTCGGCATACTCCTGATTGTGGTTCATCTCTATCAATTTCTTCACACTTTCGGCTGGAATGGCATATAAATCGCTTTCACCCTCGTAGGCATACCACATTATGCCACGGAACACATCAGTCTTTTTATACAATGCCAACCCCTTCTTGAATCGGATAGGCACATTGGCGGGCGGAAAATTCTTCAGTGCGTCGGCATACACCTCGCACTCAAAATTCAAACAGCATTTCAACTTTCCGCACTGGCCGGCAAGCTTCTGTGGGTTGGGCAGTATCTGTTGGGTCTTGGCTGCACTGGTCGTCACCGACTTGAAATTAGTAAGCCATGTGCTGCAACACAGCTCACGGCCACACGTTCCCAGTCCGCCCACCTTGCCAGCCTCCTGACGCACACCTATCTGTTTCATTTCGATGCGCACATGGAACTCCTCAGCCAATACTTTAATCAGCGTACGGAAATCCACCCTGTCGTCAGCAGTGTAGTAAAAGATAGCCTTGGCATTGTCGCCTTGGTACTCGACATCGTTCACCTTCATCTCCAGATTCAAATCCTGTGCTATGCGGCGGGTTTTTAGCAAGGCCTCCTGCTCGTTGCCGAGACTGGCAACCCAACGTTCCAAATCCGAACTCTTGGCACGGCGGAACAACTTACGGATATTCTCATCGGCAGGATCGACACGACGTTTCTTCATCTGTATACGGCACACCTCGCCCGTCAGGCTCACAATGCCGATATCGTGGCCTGGAGTACCCTCCACAGCCACCACGTCGCCCTCCGTCACATCCAATCCGTCCGGCAAACGGAAAAAGTCCTTCCGGTTATTCTTGAAACGCACCTCCACACAGTCGAAAGGTTTGTTGCCTGGCTGCCGTATGCCACGCATCCAGTTGCACGATGTCACCTTGCTGCAACTACGTGTCTCTGTCTCACTTACGGGCACATACGATTCTGGACATCTCTTGCATCCTCGCGACAGGAACACACTCTCCTCGTACTTCACCCACGGCAGCGTAGGATCCGGCTCCAAATAAGGGTCTATCGAATTCTCCGGTGCCATATGCTCGCCAAAGATGTCCACCTCCTCATCGTTGTTACGCTCCTTCCTCTCCTTTTTCTCCCTCTCACGACGGTCACGGATAAAAGCCTCCATCTCCTCGGCTGTTGCAGCATCCTCGTCAGTATCGGGTTCCGGCTGCACAGGGCGAGATTCATTCGGTGATATATTGGATGTTGCTACTGTCTGCAAATCATTAACCTTATCAGTATTAGACACATTATTTTTCTTTTCTTCCATATTTTTACTTTTTATATAGATTGTCGGACTCTCGGACTAAAGTCGGTCTTCCCTCTGAAAGTGTTATCATCATTCTAAATTCATAATTCTCAATTAGCTGGTTTCTTCATATAACGGCTCATCTTGAACGATAGTTGCATAAACGTGATTTTCGCGTTGGCATTGCGCTCTATGGCATACTGTGCCTCGTTCAGCGCCTCGTTCATCTGCTCTATATTGCGGGGAGCAATCATAGCCGGAAACGACTGGTCGAACTTAGGATCGCCAAAATCAAGCTCACCTTTTAAACTTATGCCCGCAACCGTCTTCAGAAAACAGGCACGAAGCGATTCCTGAACATACTGCAGGAACAACTTCTGCATTTCCCGACCCATTCCGGCCGTTTTGTCAACCCATTCCGACAACGGCTGCATATTCAGCTTGAACAGCAAACGCATCCACGACACAAACATCCCCGCAAACTCTGCCTTGCGTTCAGCCGACATGCCGCCTCCCAAGTCGGGCACTACCACTTGCTGCACCCTCGACACAATAGTAGACAGCAACCTGTCGCGATTCTCCGACACCAACATCAACAGCGTTTTCCCCTCAGGCTCCTCAAGCGTTTTCAGCAACGTGTTGGCCGATGCCACATTCATGCGCTCTGCCATCCACACCACCAACACCTTGTAACCTCCCTCATACGACTTCAGTCCCAACGAGCGGATTATATTGTCGGCATCCTTTTCGCGTATCATACCCTGCTTGTTCTCCACACCCAGCCGCACATACCAGTCATCCTCAGTACCCACTTGGCGGAACTCCTGCATGAATCCACGGAACTCTTCCTGAAAATCCTCTGCACAAGGCCTGCTCGTCACCGTGGCTGTTGTCGTCGTGGGAAACACCAAATGCAAGTCGGGATGAACCAACTCGGCATACTTCCGGCAATTCGGACACTCCCCGCAACTGTCGGCACGCAAAACCGACCCCGCAGGATAATGCTGCCGATTCTCACAGCCAAGATACTGGGCATACGCTATCGCCAACGCCAAACTTCCACTGGCCGTGGGACCAAGAAACAATTGGGCGTGACTAATGCGTCCCGAATCAATAATTTCAGTCAGCCGATTTGCCAAAACTTGCTGACCCTCAATATCTTTAAACTGCATACTACGGTCAAATTAATCTACAAATATAAGAAATATATCCGACATCGCGACTTTTTTCTCTCAAAAAGTTGCGTTTCTCATTAGGTCTTATTGGCTATTATCCCGTTACGCAGGTGCATCTTTTGCCTTACGAACGGACGACAATCCAGCATCAAATTTCCCCGCTATTGCAGCACGATGCGGCGGGTTGTTATCCCCACCGGGGTGTGGAGGCTTATGGTATAGACCCCCGGGGGCAGTCCCTCCACCCGCAGGTTGACGGTCTCGGCTCCAGCCGGCATCGGAACCGACATCGCCTCGCGCCCCAACATGTCGTGAAGCGTCACCCGACACGCTTCGGCCATCGGACTCCCCACGGATACCGTCAACACGTCGCATCCCGGATTGGGGCTGACCCTGAAGTCCCCCTCCTCCACCTCCTCCACCGTCTGCTTCCTCACAAAATAGGCCGTGAACACCGTGTCCTGTGTCACCACGAAACTGCGCGGGTTTGTCGTGTCGCGGTCCTGCCAGTTGCTGAAACGGTAGCCCGCCACCGTGGCGCACGCCTCCACTGTCGCCGTCTCCCCTTCGTAGTATATCCCGGCCCCGCTCACCGTCCCGTAGGATATCGGGTTCCCCACACGCGTCATCACCTCATACTCCTCCGCTGTGGCAAAATAGGCCGTGAACACCGTGTCCTGTGTGATGTACACCCTCCGCGGGTTCTCCGTGTTCCCGTCGTCCCAGTGCGTGAACCGGTAGCCGATTCGGGGATAGGCATGGAATGTCTGGTAGATGTTCTTCGACAGCTGGCCCGACGGCCCCGCCGTCCCCATTGTGCTGTCCGCCGTTCGCACCTCCACCGTCGCATAGTCTATCTTCGCAAGGTATAACCCGTAGTGACAATTGTTTGGCGACCACCGCCATGTTGACAATTCGGTTCTATAAAACCATGTGTTGGAATGGGGGTAATCGGGAATATTGCAGGGTGTATAACCACTCTTATGCATCCATGCATAGGACGTGGGGGGTCTGATGTATGAATAGTGCTCGGTCCGGTTGTTGTTGTATGTCCCCCCCATGCAGAACATCGAGTCCACCTCGATGTACTTGTCCAGCTTCACCTCGAACAGCCAGCAATACTCGAACGGTTTCTTGTTGTGGACAGTGTCGATATGGGTGGCTATCTTGAACACCTTGGGCGTGGCGGTGTCCCACCGCACCGAGTCGATTAATACCGGCAGGCCGATTTGGCTGTCGTACTGGTATATGTTGATGTACTCGGCCACCCTCGGCCAGTCCTCGTGCACCACATGCCCGCCGTAGCTGAAATCCGGTTTGACGTTACGGTCCAGCACCATCATCGCTATGCCTGTGATGGCCGCGGGGTGGGTCACTATCTCATCCTTGACCACAATTGTGGTTCCATAAGGGTAACGCTCATAATCTATTCTGATATACCCCGTGCTATCGACATAAGGCCTGGAGAGGAAGTTAGAATCAAGGTAGTCATAACAGGTGTCGTACCACCATGTGTAGTGGTAGCCCGGCAGGCGCCCTCCCGGCACACAGACAGTGTCGTAGCCCTGCCCTCTCGCCTCCACAGCCGCCAGAATCAGCACCGCTGCCACGGCCATGCTTCTTATTATTTTGTGTCTGTTCATTGCTTGATAATATAAAAGTATTTTTGACTACTTACTTGTTACTTGGATGTAATGGTTATTTGTTTTCCTCGATAGCAGGTCCATCTACAGTACAAATGTCTCCATAACTGTGTTCAGTGGGATTGACCTGCATGCTGATAATCCATATATTGTTCCCTTCAGAAATGTCATCATTTGTATCATCCTCTTCTTTGTCCACATCGAGCTCAATATCTTCCGAATTATTGATTTCCTCCCACAAACAACCCGATATGTTGTCCAAGTAGTTGAGGTCTGTGTATACACGGAACGGATGACCCGTGACGATAGACTTGCCAACCAAAGATATTTTGTTGCCCATCACATCCATGGCCTCAGCATCGTCCTGATGTGAAAAACATGAGGGAATAGTATAGGTATTCCACTTGAAAAATTCCACGATACTCCAAAAATAACCTATAGACGGAGATACGGGAAGGGTTATCTTGAGAGCAATGGCATCAAGGTACGGCACATACTGCATGGCTCTGAACTCTTGGGTGTAACTGGTGCCAAGTGATACTTTTCGTGCAGCCGTCATGGTGATATTGTAAGGGTTACTGCCGTTTATATAAAACAATGCGAGACCACGGTTGTAGTTGGTCGAATCCTGCTGATCGAGAAAGTTGATCCCCTCATATGCCACAGTCACATCGTTGCCGCCCGGCATGGTCACCAATTTGATTGGATGTTCCTCTATACGCCACGGCGTTTCCATCGCATCGGTATTGAATCGGTTCCTGTTGCAATATTGTGTAATATTATGATGGTCGAACAAATCTTCAATGTAGACATATCTCAGCCCGAAGGACCTGTGGGCACCCGCAAACCGCGATGCCGTGACCAGGTATTTACCCCCGAACGCGACATCCGTCAGCCGTTCCTGATTGTCATTGATTTTATGAACCAGATAGCTCCACGACGATCCCCCGCCGTTCATGGCCACAAGGCTGGAGCAATCCAAGGCTTCGGATGACTGGGCAATCATGGCAATCAGCGTGTCCGTCGACCTTGTTTCGATATCCATTTTCCATATCTCCCGCGTCTTTTCTATCAGACTGAACTTGACATTGATTTCCGGCTGAATGGGTCCACCCGTGCCGGGAGGGAAAGGAACAGCCGGTGCGAGTACGTCTATACGGTTAAGTGACATTCGTGCTATGTAGCCCGTTTCCCTGTAGTCGAATATCCAACCGCCCCCAATCTGGGCATGGTAACCTATGGGCTCCCGCATCTTGCCGCAGAAGAAGCAGGCATTCCCCACCACCTGCATATCGTTCACCGTGTAGCTGTAGCCCCCCACTTGATTGCTCACCAAGGGCAATGTGTATTTGAAGTACGTACTTGTATTTATATTTAGTATATCGAAGTGGGGATAGAGGAAAACATGTTTCTGCGTTTCCTCCTCGCGGAAATAGACCAAATCGTGGCCAGACGGGGCTACCGACTGTATAAGAAAATTGCTGCCATTCTCTGCTGGGAAGGCATAACCGCGTCCTACCACCTGTCCTGCACAGGGCAAAACGCCATTGAGAACCAACATAACTCCAAGAATGACATAGTTTTTCACAATCTGTATTTTTAAATACACCAATACAAATATACACATTTTTTTTAAAACAAATAATAATAATTGAAGTTTGACAAGTGGCTAAAAGGCCAAAGGCGTGATTCATTGCCTTTTTAACGTGTTTTAAAAAGTCCGAAGGACTGGAAGATAATAGGCGGGGGCATAAGCCCCCGTATTTATGGACGATAAAACAAAGCCCTGAAGGGGCGACAGATAGTCGGCATCATCCGGTGTGTCACCCCTTCAGGGTTCGCTTTTACTACCATTCGTACAGGGGTTTACACCCCTGTCTGTGTTCTGTCGTCCCCGTTGGGGACTTTTGAGCCCAGCTGCTCTTATGTTGCTCCTTAGTCCTCAGTTCTCCCATCGTTCTCCCATCGTTCTCCCATTTCAAAAGGAGAAATGAGGTAGAACGGAGGTCGAAGGGTGGATGAATGAGCGAGCCAAAGGCAGTGCGAAAGGAACATGGACGCAGGTTGGGAAGATTAGCGGGATGGAAAATCCTTTTAAATCCGACATATTTTTTCAACTATCGGAATTAGATTTGTATCTTTGTAATTTGGTAAGTATTGTGCTTTATCAAACAAACACATTGGTAATGAACAGAATATTGTATCTTTCCATACTTATGGCAGGACTTTGTTTTGCCGTTGCGTCATGTGCCAAGCAAGGGTTTCCTTCGGGCGGGCCCAAGGACGAGACCCCTCCCGTAGTGCTGGGAACCCAACCTCCAAACGGCACATTGAACTTCAATGCCAAAGAGTTCGTCATATTGTTCGACGAGTATGTCACCATGAAGGATGTGGGAGGAGTAATCGTGTCGCCCACCATGGACAAGAAAGCCGAGTTCGGCACCCGCGGACATGGTCTTGTGGTGAAGATAAAAGACACGCTGCAGCCCGCGACGACCTATCTTTTCCAATTCAAGAATGCCATAGCCGACTTCAATGAAGGCAATTTGCTGCCCAGTTTCGAGTATGTCTTTTCTACAGGCAACACGATTGACAGCATGACCCTGCGCGGACAAGTGATGGACGCTTTCGACAAGAAACCACGCAGCGAGAACATCGTGGTGGTGGCCTATGCCGAAAGCCAAATGGCCGATTCCTTGGGCGACAGCCTTGTGGCCAAGGTTCAGCCAATGTATATGACCCGGCCTGACAAAGAGGGGTATTTTGAGCTCAATCATCTGAGGGAGGGCCGCTACATACTGTTGGCCATTGAAGACGGAGACAAGAACATGCGGTTAGGTAACGACGAAGCCGTGGCTTTCCTCGACACAATGGTGACCGCCGAAAAGATGCCTCCCCCACCCGACACTGTGGCACGTGATACCGCGGCACGCGACACTACGGCTGCCCCGCACGACAGCCTCAGGGTAGCAGCCGACAGCCTTGCCACCGACACCAACACGAACAAGGCAATTGCCAAGTCGAAAATCCTTTTGTTGATGTCGCAGGAAAAGAAGGAGATACAGCGCATTTCGAAAAACGGTTTCCTAAGCAAAGGCCGGATAGAAATTGTGACAAAAGTACCCCTCTCGCGTCACTATGCCCTCACCCATCTCACCTACGACAGCACCGAACCCCGACAGCAGATCTACCACAAACTCTGTCCCAAGGGTGACACCCTGAAAGTATGGGTAGGAACCAAAGGGTGCGACTCGATAGCCTTGTTGCTGAAAGATACCACAGGCCTCAACGACACCCTGCGCATGCAATTACGCAAGCCAACAAGCGGCAAAGGAGCCAACCTCAAAAACAAGGGGCCTATGATAAAGCAAGGAAACCCTGTAATAATGAGAAGCATGGTGGCCGCCAAACACCCTTATTTCGACACGCTATGGATAGCTTTCAACAACCCCATTAAGGGCATCGGCGAAGAATGGGCCACCGACTCCACAGCCCTCGACACCGCTGTGCAGGTGCTTACCCTCAGCGACAGTTCACGATCGCACTGCGGCATCAAGATACTGCACGACTCAACAATGGCGCCAGCCATGGGATTGAAAGCCTTTATAGCCTTCAACGGAAAAGCGGGCGAAAAATACCAATTCAAAGTGCCTGCCGGGCTCTTCTACGACATATGGCTCAACAAGAGCGACTCGCTATCAATCACTACAGAATATACAAAAACGGAGAACTACGGCAACATTGCGTTGACCCTGCTTGCCGACAGCACCCAGCCGGAGGAGGCTTTCCCCCGCCTGATTGTCCAGCTCACCAATGAGAAAGGCGACATGGTGCAACAGCAAATTGTTTCGGAGCCTTGCAAAATTTCGTTCCTGCACCTCAAAGGCGGGAAATACGGCATACGTGCCATTGTCGACAGTGACGGCAATGGGGTCTGGACTCCCGGCAACTACTGGCAGCACCGCCAACCCGAGAAAATACTCCTTTTCGAAAAGACCCTCGAGCTCCGCGAAAACTGGGACATGGAAGAGAAATGGTCCATCAATGGGATTTAGCGATAACGGCCAAGAAGCACAAAAACCAATAATTCCATCGACTTCACAAGACCCATAAACCCCCAAAAAGCACTCCTCGCGATGCAAAAGAAACTACTTGCCGGCCTGTTTTGGATTCTGCTGCTGAACCTCATCATCAAGCCCTTCTGGATTCTGGGCATTGAAACGGGGGTGCAGAATGCCGTGGGACCTGACGAGTATGGCTTTTATTTCACTATCTTCAACCTCTCCTATATCTTCAATATTCTGCTTGACCTGGGGGTTACCAACTTCAACACGCGCAACATAGCCTGTCATCCCAAACTGATTGACAAGCACCTGCCCGGTATGCTGGGCATCAAACTGGCTCTGCTGGGGCTTTATGTCGTAATCACTTTTACGGTAGGTCTGCTTTCCGGCTATGACTCACGCCAGTTCCACCTGTTGGCAGTGCTCACATTCAATCAGTTCCTTAACTCCCTTATCCTCTATCTGCGCAGCAACTTTGAAGGGCTGATGCTCTTCAAATGGGACAGCGTCATCAGCATTCTCGACCGCGTGGTGATGATTGTAATCTGTTCCTTGCTGCTGTGGGGGCCGCAGGGGGGTATTACCATCGAGTGGTTTGCCTATGCCCAGAGCATCGCCTACATTGCCACAGCCCTCACGGCACTCATTGTCCTCACCGTCCGCATACGCCGCGAACATAACCCAGTCTTCTCGCTGAAGGCTGTCCACCTGTCGCGCCCCTTTGCCATTGTCATTCTCCGCAAAAGTTTTCCCTTTGCCCTGTTGGTGCTGCTCATGGCTTCCTACAACCGCATCGACCCTTTGCTGCTCTCATGGTTGCACCCTTCGGGTATTCACCAAGCAGGTATCTATGCCGGGGCTTTCCGGCTATTGGATGCCCTGACCATGGTGGCATATCTGGCTTCGGTACCTTTGTTCCCCATATTTTCGCGCATGACAGCCGAGCATGACATCCAGCTCGGCCCCACTACCCGTATGATGACTAACCTTATGTTGGTCTTTTCGATCACTGCCGGAGCTGCTTTCTCGTTCCACAGCGGCCTTTTCATGGAACTCCTATACTACAGTCAAGCCAATATCATTGTCGATGACTATGCCCGTGTATTCCAAATCTTGGTGTGGGGCATCGTGCCAATCTCTATGACCTATGTTTTCGGCACCCTCCTTACTGCAGCCAAACGGCTACGCCAACTCAACCTATTGGCAGCATCGACATTGGTGATCAACATAATAATTAATCTTTTGACCATTCCCCAACACGGCTCGGTAGGCTCGGCGTGGGCTGCCTTGGTGGCACAGTCGTTTATGGCTGTAACCCAAATCGTGCTGGCCGTACACACCATGAAACTGCACCCTAACGCGGGCTATTTGTTGCGACTGCTACTCTTTGCCGCCATTGTGGTAACTGCCATGGCGTTGCTGCCCACCATGCCTTGGTGGGGTATCTTGCTGGCTGCAGCCACAACATCCCTTGTGGTTGCCCTCCTTCTGCGCCTTATCGATTTGAAACAAATGCTGCTTATCATCAACACCAAATAACCTCATCACCATGAAGAATAATGCTCTGCCACTCCTGTTTCTCATCCTGTTTTCGTGCATTGGATACCACCAAGCCAACGCACAAATATACATAGGACTGCACGGTGGCGTCACATTGCCACAAGATTTCTATGCCGACTCCCGCATGAGCGACAACGAATGGATGTTCACCCAAGGACACCAACGAAAGGCCGGTGCCGGACGCGGGTGGTCGGCAGGTATTGACGTAAGCTATGCCATGCCTTTCCACACCAACCTCGAAGCCGTTTTTGTGGGCGACTATATGCAGAGCGGCGTGAGCGACGATGTGCAGGAATATTACAAAATCAGCTATGCCCACCGTTTCAGCCAGTGCCCCCGCTACGAAATGAAACTGCCCCGTTTCCGCAACATCCCTCTTCTGCTGGGTGTGCGCTACCGCTTCCCCCTGACCAAAACGATATACCTTTATGGCGAGGCCTTGGGCGGAATTAATCTCCGTTTCATCAGTCCTTGGTCTATTACCTATGCCGATGCCAACTGGCCTTATATCGACAGGGTCGACGACATGCAATACAACAACATGAAACTATACACCTACGGCAACGCCCACACCTATGCCCTGCGTGTGGGGGGTGGATTCATGGTGAAAGATCTGGTGACCATCGGATTCGGCCTCAACCTGTTTGGACCGGCTCCCCTTACATGGGATCAGGAAGAGACCGTGCGCTACGACATCTATGGCACTGTCAAAGAGAACCGGACTAACAACCATGTCGATTACTACGACATCAAACCTGTAATGATAAACGTTTCTGTAGGCTTCCGACTCAAAGCCTTCAGCGGGGCACGGCAGGTGCAGGACTGGTAACCCGTCTCCCCGCCCCGACGACTGCCCTTCTCAGAAATCCCATGTGAAGCCACGGAAAGGATGACTGCGGTCGGCATTTTGTTGCTGCGACAATTCCTGCAGATATTTGATGCGACGCACTCCCCATTTCCACATTCGCACATCGAACCATATCAACACCACAAACAGGACCGACGACACTATTCCTGCCATTCCACCCATGCTTTCGGGAATCATCAGCAGCGAATCGAATGTGCCGTGCAATAACATCGGCACCACAAAAGCAAGTATCAAATACCTGCCACGATGCCGGGCGTCGAATTTGGCCAAAGCCACATAGTAACCCATCATCACTCCGAAGAGGAAATGCCCCGGCACCGAAAGCACAGCCCTTACTGAACCCGTCACCATTGCTTGCTCGAAAGCTTCCTGGGCAAAGACATAGCTTAGATTCTCGAAGCAGGCAAACCCCAATGAGACAAAACATGCATAGACAATACCATCATAATACTCATCGAACTCACGGCTCTTCCACACCGCCAACAATAACAACAGCAATTTCCATAGTTCCTCGCTGCATCCCGCCACAACAAAACCTGTGTAAGCACCACTTACCACCGGAACCGGCGGAGTGAACATAACCAGCATCCGTTCCATTAATGCCGCAGGAATGATAGACAATGCACCAAAGATAAAAGTCTTTAACAACATCCCGAACGGTTCCTTCCCGTATTTGTCGGCTCTGTAAACCACAAACGCCAGTACTATAACCGGCAAAATAGCAATGGTGATAAGATATATATTCATCGTCTCAAACATTTATAACGAAACTCCCGTCGCCCCAGTTCCTCTTTCGGCTTGCAAAAATACGAAAAAAAACTCATTCCACAACTTGCTTTCCTGTTTTTTCCAAAAACTCCAACCATATCCCCCAATCCACCATAAATCAACGTATAGTACCCACAAATCTATAAAAAATATTAAATAACGAAGAAGAATATTAATACTACCAAGTTTTTTGTATCTTTGCAAATTCGCGGGAAAGGTTCTTTTCCGTACAACGAAGTAAATAACAACACATTACATATCTTAATTCAACAAATTTATGGCACGAGAAATAAAATTTAGTTTGGTTTACCGCGACATGTGGCAGTCATCAGGCAAATATCAACCGCGCATGGACCAACTGGTGCAAGTGGCACCCGCCATCGTTAAAATGGGATGCTTTGACCGCATCGAAACCAACGGCGGAGCCTTCGAACAAGTGAACCTCATGTACGGCGAAAACCCCAACAAATCTGTGCGGGCATGGACCAAAGAGTTCAACAAAGCCGGTATTCAAACACACATGCTGGAGCGCGCCCTCAACGGATTGCGCATGTACGGTGTCCCCAAGGATGTTCGCCAACTCATGCCTAAAGTAAAGAAAGCACAAGGTGTCGACATCATGCGTTCTTTCTGCGGACTCAACGATGTGCGCAACCTTGAACTCTCTGTCAAATACGCCAAAGAAGCCGGTATGATTAGCCAGGCCGCCCTCAGCATCACCTACTCACCTATCCACACTGTGGAATACTACATGGGTATTGTGGACAAACTGGTGGAATTCGGTGCTGACGAAATAGCCCTGAAAGACATGGCCGGCATTGGCCGTCCCACCATGCTGGGCAAACTGGTTTATCAAATCAAGAAGAAATACCCCCATATCATTGTTCAATATCATGGCCATTCCGGTCCCGGCTTTGCTATGGCTTCGATACTTGAAGTAGCCCGTGCCGGTGCCGATGTCATCGACACTGCCATGGAACCTCTGGCATGGGGTATGGTGCATCCTGGCATCATCGGTGTGCAGGCCATGCTCAAGGAAGACGGTTTCTTAGTAAAAGACATCAACATGAGTGCCTACATGGAGACTCGCGCCCTTACCCAATCTTTCCTTGACGATTTTCTCGGCCTCTACGTCAACCCTGCCAACCGTATATGCACCTCCATGCTCGTAGGCTGCGGACTGCCCGGCGGCATGATGGGCAGCATGATGAGCGACCTCAAAGGCATGCACAACGCCATTAATATGGCCCTGAAAAAGAACGGCAAACCCGAGGTCACCTTCGACGAACTCACCATCCAACTCTTCCAGGAAGTGGCTTATATCTGGCCCATGCTTGGTTATCCCCCATTGGTGACTCCCTTCAGCCAGTACACCAAAAATATCGCTTTGATGAACATCATGGCTTTAGCTCAAGGGAAACCCCGTTTCTGCCAAATCGACAAAGACAGCTGGAACATGATTCTGGGTCGTGCCGGCAAACTGCCCGGTCCGTTGGCTCCCGAAATCGTCGAACTGGCCAAGAAGAACAATCTGGAATTCTACGACGGAGTGCCACAGGATGCCTATCCCGATGCCCTGCCTGGATATATCAAGGAGATGGAAGAGAACGGCTGGGATCGTGGCGAAGACGATGAAGAACTCTTCGAACTGGCCATGCACGACCGCCAGTACCGAGACTATAAGTCGGGGATTGCCAAAGAACGTTTCGAGAAAGAGGTGGCACAACTGCGTGCCGAAAAGGCTGCTCCTGCCGCCAGCAAAGATAGTGCTGCCTCCGAAGGTGTTATTACACTGACACCTAACTACCTCACTGCACGCCACGCCAACGCAATGCCCGTCGTGGCAAGTGAAGACGGACAACTGCTTTGGGAACTTGACTTCAACCGCTCAGTTCCTCCCGCCCCCGGACGCGAATATAAGGAAGGCGATGTATTTTGCATCATCCAAGCCAACTATGCTCTCGTCAATGTCAACATCAACAAGAGCGGCCGTCTTATCGACACCTGCGTCAAGCAAGGCCAGTTTGTGAAGAAAGGCGACGTACTCGGCTGGATGGAATAACACCTATCCCTTTTTTAAAGAAACGATGGACATGCCACTGGCTTGCCCATCGTTTTTAATTTAATGTGTAAATTCGTTAATGTGTAAATTCGTTAGTCTGATTAACGCATTATCACGTTAACGAATTAACGAATTAAAAAATTCTTTGTATCTTTGCAGCAACAAAATGACAACAACATGAAACGTTTTTACATCCTCTGCACTTCGATGCTCCTTATGTCCGCGGCTGTGGCACAGTCGCCTAAACAAAGTACAAACACTTCGCAATGGGTCAACGTGTTTATCGGCACCAACGGCATGGGACACACCTTCCCCGGTGCCTGCTTCCCCTACGGCTTCGTGCAGCTGAGTCCCGATACGGACACAATTCCGCACAACATCAACGGGGTGTACCAACCACGTGTGTACGACTATTGCGCCGGCTACCAGCACCGCGACAGCAGCATTGTGGGCTTCAGCCACACCCATTTCAGTGGCACAGGACACAGCGACTTGGGCGACATCCTCATCATGCCCTACAGCGGCGAGACCAAGCTCAACCCCAGCACCGCCGACAACCCCGACGGGGGCNNNTTCCGCCACGAGACCGAGGTGGCCGCACCGGGCTACTACGCCGTCACGCTGGACGACGACAACATCCGCTGCGAACTGACCGCCACAAAGCGATGCGGTGTGCACCGCTACATCTTCCCCAAGGGGGCGGCACAAAAGATTATCCTCGACCTCAACCACGGTATTTACAATTACGACGGCAAGGTGCTATGGGCGCAGTGTAACGTGAACCAGAAAGGGGTCCTGTCAGGCTGGCGCATGACCAGCGGCTGGAACCGCTGCCGTAAACTGTACTATTACATCTCGTTCAACAAACCTATCAAGCAATACGGCTACCACGACTTTGCCCCGCTGTCGTATCACGGCTTCTGGAACCGTTTCGACCAAGAGCACAACTTCCCCGAGATGGCAGGACGCAAGCCAGTGTGCTGGTTTGAGTTTGAGGACAACGGCAGCGACACACTTGAAATCATCGTGGGGCTTTCGCCCAACAGCATCGGGGGTGCCAGCCGGGCTGTGTCGCGCGAAGGGTGCCAGTACTCTCCTACTGCCTCAAGGATACTATTCCGCGACAGGCCGGAGGGCGACACGCTGCTCATCGTACATCAAGGCGACCCCAAATACCGCAGCCATTTCGACGTAGTGCGTGAGCTGACACGCATCAATTGGAACCGGATGCTGGGACGCATCGAGGCACAGGGACCGGAGGACGCGTTGGCTATGCTCTACACCTCTTACTACCACACTATGATAAACCCCTCCATCTATCAGGATATTGATGAAAAGAACCATAACGGGCATACCCGCTATACTATCTTCTCGCTGTGGGACACTTACCGCGCCCTGCACCCCCTTATCAATCTCACCGATACTGCTATGAGCCGCAACATAGCCTATACGCTCTATGCTCATTACGAAAGAAGCCCCCACCACATGTTGCCCGTATGGAGCCATCACGGAGGCGAGAACTGGTGCATGATAGGCTATCATGGCGTGTCGGTCATGGTGGATGCCGCCCTCAACACACTCCAGCCCGACACCGAGCAAGAGCGGATAGATTTGGAAACTATGGATGCAATTCTCTCCACCACCAATAAGGACTACTACGACTACACCGGCCTGTACAAGCAGATAGGTTATGTCCCCTTCGACAAGAGTCGCAACGGCACCTCCGTCACATTGGAGAATGCCTACGAGGACTGGTGCGTTTATTGGGCGATGTCGCGCGGATTGGACTACGAACTGCCCGACGAGCCAGGTTATCCCGACTCGGTGATGGAGAGCTACCGCCAGCGGGCATTGAACTACCGCAACGTGTATAAGGACGGTTTTGTGCGGGCACGCTACTCGGACGGTTCGTGGAAGACGCCCTACTCGTTGCTCTCCACCAGCGGCGAGGGCTTGATTGAAGGCAACGCTTGGAACTACAGCTTCTATGTCCCCCACGACGTGAACGGCATGATGCAGATGATGGGCGGCGAGAAGGCCTTCGTGCGGAAATTAGACACGCTCTTCACCATGTACATCCCCGACGAGTTCTTTGCCGAGACCGAGGATGTCACCCGCGAGGGGATGCTGGGCGGCTACGTACACGGCAATGAGCCTTCCCATCATATCCCTTACCTATACATGTGGACTACCCAGCCGTGGAAGACGCAATACTGGGTGCGCGAGGTAATGAACCGCATGTACCGGAACCATATCGACGGCCTCTGTGGCAACGACGACTGCGGGCAGATGTCGGCGTGGTATATCTTTTCCGCCATGGGCTTCTATCCCGTTTGTCCCGCCAGCGGGCAGTACGTCATCGGTGCGCCCTACCTGCCCTATATGAAGGTGTGTATGGGCAGCGGCAAATACCTTGAGATAAAAGCCCCCAAAGTGAGCGACAAGAACTGCTACATCCAGCGCGTGCTGTGGAACGGCAAGCCCCACGACAAAGCCTACCTCACCTACACCCAACTGATGGAAGGCGGCACCCTTGAGTTCCAGATGGGTCCCAAGCCTAACAAACGCCTCTTCCAAGCCAAGGACACCAAGCCCTACAGTCTCACTAAATAAGTAGCTGAATGCCATCCACCTACCGTCCTCGCAATCCCGGCCACGACTACTATGGTCGCGGCACCTACCTCATCACATTAGTAGTGAGCGGCCGCGCTCACCTGCTCTCCCATTTCGCGACCGATTTCGGTCACGAAGCCAGCCACAATCCCGTGGCCGTTCTCGGCCACGAATCCCTGTCCCTCACCCCTCTCGGCAAAGAGATACAACAAGCATGGCAACAAACACCCGCCATACAGGCCACCCACGGCAATCAGG
>DBXQ01000069.1:840-1029 GCA_002309955.1 Bacteroidales bacterium UBA1208 | reverse complement strand
ATGGAACTTGGGCGACATCATTCAAGCCTTCAAAGCCTTCTGTACAAGCCGTTGGCAACAGTTGCAGGGCTTACCCCCCTCTACCTCACGACCGGTTTCGGTCGAAACCATTGGTAGTGATGCCCCCGCATGGCTCCTCCAGAAGATTCGTGACCACCCCGACGAAGGCTCCCTCATCCGCAACCTCTC
>DBXQ01000069.1:0-790 GCA_002309955.1 Bacteroidales bacterium UBA1208 | reverse complement strand
TTCGACGACAACTACGACGACACCGTCTGTCTCGACAACCGTCACCGCGAGGCAATGATAGCCTATGTTAACGACAATCCCCGTCGTGCCCTCCTTCGCCGTCGTTTCCCCGATGTCATGCAACGGTGCCTCCATGTGACGATAGGACAGCGTGATTACGGAGCCTTCGGCAACCTCTTCCTTCTGCGCTGGGCACGCAAACTACAGGTGCAGTGTCACCGTCGCCATCCCGTCAGCCGTCTGCCCTACGAGACCACCGACGACTATGCACGCCAACATGACGAATGGATGGCGGCCTTGCTCAACGGGCAGACCGTCCTTGTCACCCCAGGCATCTCGCGTGGCGAACAGCTTATGAAAAATGAATGCTTGGAGAAGGGATACCCTTTGATACACCTGCAAAAAGAGCCCATCGGTCCCTATTGGAAACCCGAACGCCGACGTTTCGAGGCCTGCCTCCAAGGGCATCTGCTGATATTAGCCCCTTGGAATATTGATACGATGGGCGAAGTCTCAGGTGCTCCCGCCGACAGCGACTACAGCCGCTTCCACAACCTCAACATCCTCGCCGCTGAAATCTGCGCCTTCTACGGCGAAGCCAGTATCCAAAAAACATTTAATTAGTGACCGTTCTCGGTCACAAATTAAAGAAATGTTGATATACGGCATAACCGCCCTAAAAAAAGCAAAAATGATAAAAGTCGGCAGAATGACCAACATTTACTTCGTGACCGTTCTCGGTCACGATTAAACCCAAATCGGTTATTAGACCGACTTTTATATCCTTTCT
>DBXQ01000134.1:1807-5686 GCA_002309955.1 Bacteroidales bacterium UBA1208 | reverse complement strand
ATTAAAAAAAGCAAAAGTTTATTTCCCCCAAAAAAAAATCAACATAAAATTAATTTTCAACAATCCCTTCTCATTCGTCAGAAATAACTATTTTTGCATCCGCAAAAAAAAATATTTGCATAATCCAAACACAAACAAAACCAAGTTCAACTGTTAATTATTAATTGTCAATTATTAATTAGAAATGATCGTTTGTATCGCTGAAAAACCAAGTGTCGCACGGGAAATTGCCAATGTGCTCGGTGCCAAGCAGTCACACGACGGCTACATCGAGGGCAACGGCTATCAGGTGACCTGGACCTTCGGACATCTGTGCACGCTGAAGGAACCGCACGACTACACCACAATGTGGAAACAGTGGTCGCTCAGCAGCCTGCCTATGGTGCCGCCCAAATTCGGCATCAAACTGATTGACAGTCCTTCCATCAAAAAACAATTCGCTATCATCGAAGGATTGATGCAGAAAGCCGACCGCATCGTCAACTGCGGTGATGCCGGCCAGGAAGGCGAACTGATACAGCGCTGGGTGATGCAAAAAGCCCGCGCCAACTGCCCCGTGGACCGACTATGGATTTCCTCATTGACAGAAGAGTCTATCCGTGAAGGTTTTAAACAGCTCAAAGAGCAGTCCAACTACCAGCCGTTATACGAAGCGGGACTGTCGCGCGCCATCGGCGACTGGCTTCTGGGCATGAACGCCACAAGGCTTTACACCCTCAAATACGGCAAAGACCGGCAGGTGCTCTCCATCGGCAGAGTGCAGACCCCTACCCTCGCCCTCATCGTAAAGCGCTACCACGAAATACAGAACTTCAAGCCGACAGCCTATTGGGTGCTGTCCACTATATATCGCGACACCACCTTCACCGCCACCAAAGGCAAGTACCAGTCGGTGGAGGAAGGACAAGAGGATTTGCAACGCATTATCGGAAAGGAGTTTACCATTACCGACATCAGCACCAAGAAAGGCAAGGAAGCCCCTCCAAGGCTCTACGACCTGACCTCTTTGCAGGTGGAGTGCAACAAGAAATACGGTTTCTCGGCGGAGCAGACCCTGCAGCTGATTCAGAGTTTGTATGAGAAAAAACTGACCACCTATCCCCGTGTAGACACCACCTACCTCAGCGACGACATCTACCCCAAGTGCCCAGGCATCCTGAAAGGCATCACAAACTATAGCGCCTTGACCGCGCCTTTGTTAGGCAAGAAGCTGCCTAAAAGCAAGAAAGTGTTCGACAACAGCAAGGTCAGCGACCACCATGCCATCATTCCCACGGGTTTGAACCCGAAATCACCGCTATCGGCCCAGGAAGCCTGCGTTTACGACGAGGTTTGCCGCCATTTCATAGCCGTTTTCTATCCCGATTGTGTTTTTTCCAACACTAATGTGACCGGCATCGTGGAAGAAGTGCAGTTCAAGACCACGGGCAAGCAGATTCTCGACCCGGGATGGAGGGTGGTCATCAAGGCGGAAGCCCCTTCGGGCAAGGACAAAAGCGAGGCCAAGGCTGACGGCAAGAGCAAAGCCAAGAGCAGTGACGACGACGAGGAGGAAAACAAAAACGAGGAACGGGTGTTGCCCTTGTTTGTCAAGGGAGAACACGGTCCCCACGAACCGACCTTGAGCGAGAAGTGGACCAAGCCGCCCAAACCTTACACCGAAGCCACCCTGCTACGGGCCATGGAAACGGCTGGCAAGACCGTGGACGACGAGAGTCTGCGCGAGGTGATGAAAGAGAACGGTATCGGCCGCCCCTCTACCCGTGCCGCCATCATCGAGACGCTGTTCAAGCGCAACTATATCAAGAAGATACGAAAGAGCTTGGAGCCCACCCCTACGGGTATCGAGCTCATCAGTCTGATTCGCGAGGAACTGCTCAAAAGCGCCGAGTTGACAGGCATCTGGGAGAAGAAACTGCGACGGATTGAGCAGAAGCAATACTCCGCCCAGCAGTTCATTGACGAGCTCAAGCAGATGGTGAACGACATTGTGCTGCAGGTATTGCGCGATGACAGCGACCGCCGCAAGATCAGTTCATCTATCCCCTCCGCTACTATCAACAACAGTAACAGCAATAGCAGCAACAACACCTCTGTTACCGTCAACAGCAACAACAGCGGCAGCAGCAATGCCTCCACCGCCGACAGCATTATTGGCCAGCCCTGTCCATTGTGTGGCAAGGGGCGCATTATCAAAGGCCGTACCGCCTACGGTTGCTCGGAGTGGAAGAGTGGCTGCGGGTGGAGGAAGGCGTTTTAGGGGTTAGGGGTTAGGGGTTAGAAGGATGAGGGGGAGTTTCGCTGCGCTCGAGGGGAGCTGGGGACAGTTGACAGTTGACAGTTGACAGTTGACAGTTGACAGTTAACAGTTGACAGTTGACAATTGATAGTTGACATTTAATGATGATTAATTGGCAGTTTTTTGGGGGAGAAATTGCAAGAATTGGGAGGGATTGGGGCGAAGCGGAATTTTCTCTCTTATTTTCAGAATTTTACATGTTAATTTAATTTACTAATAATCAATATTATACATAACAAACTATCTTCGAAACAAATTTTACTCCATACTGCTTTTTGTATTGATATTTTTTGTATTTTTGCACTCCAAATTTGATTAACTATTAAAACCAAAACATAATGAAAAAAGGTATTCATCCAAAAGAGTATAGAACAGTGGTTTTCAAGGACATGTCCAATGAGATTGCATTCATGACCAAGTCAACTGTTGCAACGAAGGACACCATTGTTTGGGAAGACGGCAAGGAATATCCCTTGGTAAAATTGGAAATCTCCAACACTTCACACCCCTTCTTCACGGGTAAGATGAAGTTGGTTGACACCGCCGGTCGTGTGGATAAATTCCGCAGCAAATACGGCAACTTCGGCAAGAAAAACTAAGAGATTTAGCTGTACACAAAAAACGGGGTTCAATGAATCCCGTTTTTTTATATCTTTGCTTTCTAATTCAACCACTATGGAATCTATCAAGAAAATCTATAAAAAAGGCTATGGTCCTTCGAGCAGCCACACGCTGGGACCGAACCGCGCTGCCATCAGTTTCAGAGAGAAGAACCCCAATGCCACCAAATTCCGTGTCACCCTGCATGGCAGTCTGGCCGCCACAGGCAAGGGCCACCACACCGACAAAGCCATTATCGAAGGCTCGGCCCCTATCCCCGTCGAACTCATCTGGAAACCCGATGTGGTACTGCCTTTCCACACCAACGGTATGCTTTTCGAGGCCATGGACGACAACGGGAAGGTGTATGACAGCTGGACTATCTACAGTGTGGGGGGCGGCAGTCTGGCCAACGAAGAAACCAAGGAAAGTGTGGAGCACATTTACGAGCATCATTTCATGAGCGACATATTGGCTTACATTGAAAAGGAAGGGCTGACTTACTGGGAATATGTGGCCATGCACGAAGACCAGGACATTTGGGACTATCTCGGACAGATGTGGGAAACGATGCAGCAAACCATCGAGGAGGGTTTGCAAGCCGAGGGGGTGATTCCCGGCGGACTGCATCTGCGCAGCAAGGCGCGGCAGTATTTTGTCAGGGCCAGCTCTTACAAGCCCTCGCTGCAAAGCCGCGCGCTGGTCATTGCATACGCTTTGGCCACCTCAGAGCGCAACGCCATGGGCAGCACCATCGTCACGGCTCCCACCTGCGGGGCTTCGGGCGTTTTGCCTGCCGTGCTTTACCATCTGAAAAAGAACCACGGATTCACCGACATAGAGATTCTGAGAGCCCTGGCCACGGCAGGACTTTTCGCTAACATCATCAAGACCAACGCCTCCATTTCAGGAGCGGAAGTCGGATGCCAGGGTGAGGTGGGCAGTGCCTGTGTGATGGCCGCTGCCGCCGCCAACCAGCT
>DBXQ01000134.1:0-1792 GCA_002309955.1 Bacteroidales bacterium UBA1208 | reverse complement strand
GCCGAGATGGCCATGGAGCACAACCTTGGCCTCACCTGCGACCCCATGTGCGGACTTGTGCAGGTGCCCTGCATCGAGCGCAACGCCATGGCGGCCCTCCGCGCCCTCGACATCAACATCTATGCCATGATGAGCGACGGCAACCACCTCATCAGCTTCGACAAAGTGGTGAAAACTATGAATCTGACGGGAAAAGACTTGCCCTCTCTTTATAAAGAGACAGCACAGGGCGGGCTCGCACTGCTGACGGAGGAAAACAACTAACTAGACCTACTAAAACAATATAAACCATAATCAAAAAAAAAAAAAAACTATGAAGAAAATCTTTTCAATTTTAGTCATCGCATGCGTAGCTATGCTTTTTTCCGCATGCCAAAAAGAAGGTATTTATAACCCTTCCAAGAAAATCAGCAAAATTTACTTTACTGATAAAAACGGCAACAAGTCACTCAGCCAAGTATGGGGTTGGAACAAAAACAACACCTTGGAGAAAATCGACAATTACTCCTCCAATGGAACGCTGTCCAGCACCCTCAATTTCACATACGAAAAGAAACGCCTCACTCGTATGAACAACTACGCCACCAACGCCTATATTGAATACAAATATGACGGCAAAAACTTGAAAGAAGCTAATCTTTATTCCAGTGGCTCCTTAATGGACACCTATTCCTTCACCTATGAGAACGGGAAGATCACAAAAATCATTGACACCTACGTTCACAGTAAATCCGCAGGCAACGATGTGGAAATGAGCCCCTTGCAGTTCATTCTGCCGGATGAGATATACAATGTAACTGAAGAAAATCGCAAACAATTCCAGCCGGACGGCAGCAAGGCCACCACGGTTTTCACATACGAGCTGACATGGGATGGAAACAATATCTCTAAATTAGTACGTACTGTGAGTGGATCCTCCGCAACACTCAGTCTTGACATTCAATATGACAAAAACAACAACCCTCTCAAAGGCGCATTCCTGAGCTTCTACTTTGAAGACAATGTTTTGGATGGCAATTTATGCAAAAATAACGTTACCAGACTGGAAAGCAAATCTGTAGCCGAAGGCGGCAATGTCACTACGAATGTATATACATACGAGTACACATACGACGGCAAATGGCCGGTTTCCAGAAGATTCATGGGTGAGAACTCTACCTTAACCGAATTCGAATACACGAAATAATTAAAGAGTCTTCGCTTCTTGCCAGAAGGCTTCCATTTCATCCAGGGTCAGGTCTCCGATAAAGCGGCCTGACTCTTTTGCTTTCTGCTCTATATACTGGAAACGCTTGATAAACTTGCGGTTTGTCTTCTCCAAAGCATCCTCAGGGTTGACTTTGACGAAGCGGGCATAATTGATGAGTGCGAAAAGCACATCGCCAAACTCATCTTCGATTTTATCACTCTGCTGAGCCACCTCAACCTTCAACTCATCCAGTTCCTCTTCCACCTTGGCCCATACCTCTTCAGTGTTGTTCCAGTCGAAACCCACTCCACGGGCTTTCTCCTGGATGCGATAGGCCTTCACCATGGCAGGCAGAGCTGACGGCACACCGCCCAGAACCGAACGGTTGCCTTCTTTTTTCAGCTTGATTTTCTCCCAGTTGTTGCGTACATCCTCCGCTGTGGCAGCCTGTTCGTTGCCAAAAATATGCGGATGTCTGACAATCAGCTTCTCACAAATGCCATTGGCCACATCGGTGATGTCAAAATGCTGGTCTTCCGAGGCGATTTTGGAATAAAAGACAATATGCAGGAGGAGATCGCCCAGCTCCTTCTTCAAGTCATT
>DBXQ01000108.1:5391-5555 GCA_002309955.1 Bacteroidales bacterium UBA1208 | reverse complement strand
ACCGCATCCTTGAAAAAATTGCCGGGTGCCGTGCTGACCAAGATCAATCAGGCGGTAGGCTTTCGTCTGTTCACCAAATTCGGACAAAAAGGGCTTGTCAATATCCACAAAGCCATTCCCGTATTAGGAGGTGTCGTGGGCGGAACCGTTGACGCGATGTCAAC
>DBXQ01000108.1:0-5377 GCA_002309955.1 Bacteroidales bacterium UBA1208 | reverse complement strand
GCGGCAAAAGCCCTTTTCCTGAACGAAATCATCGACTTTGAGAAACAGGAACAGATCGAAATCGCGAAGGCCAAACTGATTCTCAATATGGCTCTTGTGGATGGCGATTTTTCGCAAGAAGAGGAAGAACTGCTTAAAGTGTTGGTAGGCGGTATGAACATTTCGGACAAAAGCCGAACCCTTCTGTTTGCGGAGATCGATAATCAGAAGCAACAAAAAGTGGATCTGAACATTTTCAAAGACGATTTGATGAACGCCACGACCCTCTTGTCCGGTCTGGCACAATTGGCGAAAGCGGACGGCACACTCCATCCCGCCGAAAAACTGTACATTCAGACATTAGGTCGTGAATTAGGCTATACGGATGATGCGATGATGATGCTTGTTGAATAATGAACAACAATGTGAGCCAAACATCGTGGTTTAACACTCGTTTTTTTACGTATATTTGCAAATCAAATCGAAAATATGTCCTCAAACGAAAACGATATACTTAAACTCCGTGAAATGGTAGAGGAGTCCGTCTCTCGCAAGATGAAAACCCCCGCCGACTTCCAGTTTCTCACCGGCGTGATCCAGGAACGCTGCAAGGAAACCCTTGGTGTGAGCACCCTCAAACGATTGTGGGGCTATGTGGACGGCTACGACACCACGCGCTACTCCACACTTTCCATTCTCGCCCGTTGCGTGGGTTTCCGCGACTGGGACGACTTTTGTGAAAACAGTGACCGCTTGGGCGAGTCTTCGAACATGATTGTTGGCTACACCGTCAATCCCGCCAATTTGGCTGTAGGCGACTGTCTGACCATCTCGTGGGCGCCCGACCGCCGCGTTCGGATTGAACATCTCGGCAACGGCGGTTTCGAGGTCTTGCAGAGCGAGAACTCAAAGCTCAAGCCTGGCGACACCTTCCGTTGTTCCATCTTCATCATCGGGGAACCACTCTATCTCGACAACTTCGTGCGCGGCACCAACCCACCGACCCTCTTCGTGGTGGGCAATAAGGGTGGTCTGACTGAGGTGCGGCGGGAGCGAGAGTAGCGGCATGAAATTTGTTGTATCTTTGCAACCAGAAAACCAATTGCAATGACCAACACACTCTTACGGGCTCCCACTGCGTGCATCAGATTAATCATCGTGATTCTGATGGCCGCTTTCCCTGGTCTTGTCTTCGCCCAAAACGATGCTTCTGCGCACACACTTGTTGGCAATGCTCCCATGGAGATGTTTTTTGTGCCCTCCGGCCTGTGCATGACAGACTCCGAACAAACCACTCTCAAAAATTTCTACATCTCCAAGCAGCCGGTCACATGGCAACTTTGGAAAGAGATCATGGGCACCCGGTCGGGCGGTGTGTCCAGCGACAGCCTGCCCGTGAGCAATGTTTCCCGTGACGAAGTGGAGCTTTTCATTCTTTGGTTCAACCAAAAGACGGGAATGCAATACCGCCTTCCTACGGAAGCGGAGTGGACTTGTGCTGTCCGCACCGGTCTCCTGTCGGGTGATACGCCCTCCTTTTATCGTGACGGCAATGTCGCTGCCACGGGATTCCGCCTTGCGATGGATGATCCCAAGGAGGTTCGTGCCGCCGAGGCAGCCCGAAAGGCGGAACAAGAACGGCTCGCCGCCGAAAAAGCCGCCGCCGACTTGGCCCGCAAAGCCGAACAGGAAAGGCGTGCGACCGACAAAACTGAAGCACAAAAGTCCATCGTCCAGCAACTTAGAACCGAACGGCGGCAGCAACGGCAGAATCGTCTTGATGCCCTGCCATCTTCAGTTTTCTTTACAATCAACGCCGCCTACACCTCCATGCCGCAATGGTCCTACGGGTTCAAAGTCGGCACTGTGAAATTCCTCGGCTGGTATTTCTGCGCCATGACCAATTTCAACTACAAAGGGGCTTTCACCACCTTTAGTCCGAACAATCATTATGTGCTTACTGGCAATTCCAGAACCACCTATTTGGGCGGTCAACTGGGATTGGTCGTTCGCCCTGTCAAGAATCTCTCCATCCATATCGGGGCCGGATTCGGATATCGCACCCTCAACTTTGAAAGTGATCAAGGTTGGCGCAACTTCCCGAAACGAACCTACTACGGACCCACTGCTTCTGCCGGCATCATGTTCCACATCAAGAATGTGGTGCTATCAGTTGAAGCCACAGGCATGACGTATGATTTGAACAAACTTAATGAAACACGATATACCATCGGAGCACAGGTTGGCGTTGGTTACAGCTTTCCACTTGGGCAATGACTTTGACTGCTAATTGACATAATATCTATAGAAACTTGAATCTTGAACCCTGAGCTTTTATCAACATGAGAAAAAAACAGATAACCTATATTGTGACAATCTTGCTAACCGCTATCTGCATGCTGACCGTTTCGTGCGGAAAAGATCCTGTCTTTGAACAAGGAGATTACATCTATGAGTATAATGATTTCACTAAGGTTGACAACATCAACGGGATTGTCATTCACTGGGCCGACGATATGGATATTAGCGATGAGCAGAAAGACGTGGTGCGGAACATCGTCGCAAATCTGGTACGGGTGGAGGGAGGTGCTTTCCAGATGGGGGCACAGAGTGGTCTGCCCCAAGGCAACAACTTCGACCCGGAGGCGCATGACGACGAGAGTCCCGTACACGAAGTGATCATGAAAGACTTCTATATTGGCAAGTTTGAAGTCACCCAGCGGGAATGGCGCACGATTATGGGGTACGATTTGGACTGGTCGGAACAATACGGCAAAGGTGATGATTTCCCCGCATACAACATATCGAGAACAGCGGCTCTGCAATTTCTGGAGAAACTGAGCGCGATGACCCGGCTGCCCTTCCGGCTGCCCACAGAGGCGCAGTGGGAATTTGCAGCACGGGGCGGCTCATACTCGCAGCATTACCGTTTCAGCGGCAGCAACCAAGTGGACGAGGTTGCATGGCATTATGGCAATTCGGACGGTGTGCTGCATCCTGTGGGCGGAAAGTTCTCTAACGAGTTGGGTCTCCATGATATGAGCGGGAACCTGTGGGAGTGGTGCCGCGACAGTTACGGACCGTATTCTGCCATACCGCAGACAGACCCCGTTACCGAATCAGGAAGTCTGTTTGTGCTGCGCGGCGGCGCGTGGACATACCTGCCTGCCTACTGCCGCGTGAGCTGTCGGGATCAATACGACTGCGGTGCCGCCAGCATTGCGGTGGGCTTCAGAGTGGCGATGGGACGTCTTCCGTAGGCCGTACCGCAGAGCTTATTTTCGCGAAAATTTGTATTTTTGCATTTTTAATTTGAGAAAATTTGTATGAAACAACTTGACTTGAATAAAATTGTCTGTCTGACCCTCTTTCTCATTTATTCATTGTTAGGCCACTCTCAAACATCTGTAACCTTACAGTTCACCGGCCTGGACCAGAACGGTCAGTATGTCAAGCTGAATCATCTCATAATTGAAAATATCACTAAACATTGGCAAGAGTTGCTTTATTACCCTGACACTACCTTCATTATGGGGATTACAAGGGTTGAAGAGAACCATGGGGGTGGGGAAGGTGTCAGGCTTGCCCAGAATGTGCCGAACCCTTTTGACGGTGTAACGGACTTTTCCCTTTATCTGCCCAATTCCTCGAAAGTGTTATTGGAGGTTTATGATTTGAACGGCAAGATCTCGGCAGCCTATACAGGTTCGCTGGATCCTGGGAACCACCAATTCAGAGCGTGGCTGGATAATCCGCAGACCTATCTGCTCCAAGCCCATACCGTAGATGGTATGGTCCAGATTAAAATGGTCAACACAGGCCATGCGGGACGGAACTCGATAGAATATCTCGGAAAGACGATTGTGCAAGATGCGCCGAATGGTAAAGGCGGTACGAACCAGCCCTTTTCGTATGGAGACCTGATGTCATACAAGGGATATGTCTATAAGGCGGGGTTGGAATTTGAAAGTGTGCCTTTGACCCAGGAACAGTATTATTCAGAAGAAATCAGGCTGAATTTCTCATTGCCGTTGCCGACAGTGACCACGGCTCCTGCAACCAATATTACGACAGCGGAAGCCCAGCTAAACGGATCGGTCACGGGTGTGGCAGACTATCCGGTTCTGGAGCGGGGCTTTATTTTCGCAGACAATGTAGCACTGACAGGAGCCGTCACCTACACGGATGGTGCGGGTGACGGGAGTTTCCAAGTGACGGTTCCCAACTTGCAGGTGGCCACCCAGTATTTCTATCGGGCGTACTGCCAAACAGCGATGGGTGTCACCTGCGGTGCTGTGATTGGCTTTGTCACGCAGGCTGAATTGCCTGAGGTACACACTCTTCAAGTGACCGATATCAAGGCTTCAAGGGCCACTTGTAAAGGCAATGTGACTTACAATGGCGGTGCTTCTCTGACGGTTCGGGGTGTCTGCTGGAGCACTGCACAAAGTCCTACTGTGAACGACCTCCATACCGTGGACAGCGCAGGTACCGGTATTTTCACACACCACCTGACAGGGTTGACACCCAACACCACCTACTATGTGCGGGCGTACGCCACCAACAGCGCGGGCACCGCATACGGTGAGCAGTTGAGCTTCACCACGCAGCCGCCATTCTACTGCGGTATTGACACACTGACCGATTACGACGGCAATGACTATCACACGGTGGAGATTGGGCAGCAATGCTGGATGAAGGAGAACTTGCGCACCATACACTACGCCGATGGATCCATTATCCCCGTTGGCACGGAACTCTCCGAAACCACAGCATATCGTTACTATCCGAATGACAACAGTGCTAATGTGCCCATTTACGGATATCTTTACAATTGGGCTGCGGTGATGCACGGTGCGGCCAGTAGCAGTGCCAATCCGAGCGGGGTGCAGGGCATTTGCCCCGATGGCTGGCACGTGCCAAGCGAAGCTGAATTGATGCAGTTGATAAACTTTGTGAGCAGCCAGAGCCAATATGGCTGTGGAGGAGACAACAGCAATATTGTCAAGGCGTTGTCATCAGCCATGGGATGGCGGTGCGTTAGTACAAATAACGTTTGCTATGCTGATTTCGACATTTCGCTCAACAATGCTACTGGATTCTCGGCTATACCTATAGGATTTGCTGGCTATGGTATGTGCCAGTTTGGTTTTACTGATTTCGGATCTTCTTGTAACATACGTTCTAGTACGGAGCACTTCGGTTATAATGGAACTCATGGTGCGGCCACACTTGAAATAAGATATGACGGGGTAAATATACGCCCATATAATGTTTGCTATGCCACATCTGTCCGCTGTCTGCTCGATGATTCGGGTGTGGACACTTCTATTGCGGTCACACCTTTGGTGACCACTGTCAAAATTGAAGATATCACCTCTATGTCAGCCAGGACCGG
>DBXQ01000047.1:2425-8937 GCA_002309955.1 Bacteroidales bacterium UBA1208 | reverse complement strand
CTAAAAAATTGAGAAAGGATATAAAAGTCGGCCTAATGACCGATTTGGGATTATCCGGCTGAAAAAAAGAAGCGCGCCTGCACTGCAAGAAACGGTGTAGGCGCGCTTGAATAGCGATGGGCACACAGACGTGTGCGCAGCAACTATTTGGTGGAGATGACCAGGAAACGGGTCTGCTCCCAGAATTTGGCGGGATTGAGGATGCGGAGGTAGGAAACCACGCGGTCGTCGTTTTCGTCCATCACCAGTTCATAGCTGTTCTCGGGGTGTTTGGAGACCACAAGGGCTTTCTTCATGTTGATGGGGATGGTGGTCACCTTGGTGCGGTCGATTTGGGTGAAGCGGTCAAGAGGCATTTCGCTATTGGTGCCCTGACGACGACCGATGCCGATAAAGCCACCGGCTTTGCTGACTATGCCAGCCTCGTTGAGGTCGGAGTAAGTGCCGACAACATAGTAGGCGCGATTGGCCTCGGCAGTCTGCTGCTTGATGTATTGTTCTTTCTGCTCGTTGGAAGTGGTAAGGTCGCTAACATCCTGATTGAGTTTCTTGATGAGAACCTTGTTGTTCTCCAATTCAGTGAGGAGTTGGGCGATTTGGCTCTCCTGCTGAGCGATGCGTTCTTCCTGATGGCTGACAAGCTCTTGCAGGCGGGTGCTTTCTTTCGAGTCGGTGTTAATCTTAGCCTGAAGGCTTGCGATTTTCTGACGGTTGGCAGCCATGAGGTTTTCAATGTCCTTAATTTGGGCGGTGATCTGGCTCTTCACGTTAGGCTGGCCTTCGATGTTGGCACGACGCAATTCCTGAACGGCATTGTAGCGGGAGTTGACGGCCATAAGATTTTCTTCGATCTCATTGAGGGTGGAGAAAAGGGAATCGAGTTCAGAATTCTTGTTCTGGATAATCATGGAGAGGGAGTCGTTCTTTTTAATGGCAGCATCCAATTCTTCCTGATGCATGTTGCAGGCTGCAAAAGCCATGGCCACTAAGGCGAGGGCTAAAACTGTTACTACTTTTTTCATAGCATTTTAGTGTTTAGTTGTATTTACTATAATATTTTTTTGTTGTCGGACAATATTTTCGTCACTTTACGTTATTATGGAAAACGAAACATGGTGTTTTTTATTGCACCATAAACCAGCAAAGAATCATAATAAATCTAAAAAAATGAAAAAAATAGCAAAATACCTTCTTGCCATGACCCTTTTGAGTGCCGTAGAACCTGCCGCCGGACAGAGCAACAACCCTTTACTGCAGGACTGGAAAACCCCACATCAAACCCCTCCGTTCAGTAAGATACGCAATGAACATTACATTCCTGCGATGAGAGAGGCCATCAAGGAGGCCGAGAAGAACATTGACAATATCGTGTCAATGAAAGAGGCTCCCACGTTCAAGAACACCATTGTGGCTCTTCAGACCGCAAGCGACAAGGTTGAGCGTATCAGTGGTATCCTGTTCAACCTGAATGAATGCAACACAGACAGCGAGTTGCAGAACATTGTGATGGAATTGACGCCTGAGCTGACCCGCTTTTCGAACAGTGTGAATATGAATCCAAAATTGTTTGCACGAGTGAAAGCGATATATGACAAACGCAACAGTCTGAAGCTGACTACAGAACAGCGCACCCTGCTGGAGGACACATATCTTGGGTTTATCCGCAACGGTGTGAACTTGGAAGGGGATGACCGCAAAACATTTGCCGAGAACAGCGAACAGCTGTCGCAACTGTCGCAGCAGATGAACCGCAATGTGCTGGCCGACAATAATAACTATATCCTGCATATTACTAACCGCGAAGATCTGTCGGGCTTGCCGGAGAATGTGATGGCGGCAGCACAGGACGAAGCCAAGGAGAGAGGACTTGAGGGATGGGTGTTCACACTTGCCTACCCATCGTTTGGACCGTTCATCACTTATGCAGACAACCGGGGACTCCGCGAACAGATGTGGCGTGCCTATAATAGCCGGGGCAACCGCGGAAACGAGAACGACAATAACGATGTGATACGCAAGATGACCTATCTGCGCTACCAGCAGGCTCACCTGTTGGGTTACAAGAATTATTGCGAATATGTGCTGAGCAATCGCATGTGCAACACCCCGGAGAAACTGTGGGGATTTCTGTCGGAGATGTACGAGGCCGCTCTTCCGAGCGCCGAACGGGATCTGAGAGAGGTGACGGAGTTTGCTCAAGAACTGGGTGCTTCCTTACCCCTGGAGCGTTGGGATTTCAGCTATTATAGCGAGAAACTGAAACAGAAGAAGTACGACTTTGACGAAGAACTATTGCGTCCCTATTTGCAACTGGACAAGGTGCGCCAAGGTATTTTCGACCTTTACGGACGGCTGTACGGGGTTACGTTCCGCGAGGTGAAAAACATTGAGGTGTATCATCCCGATGTGAAAGTGTTCGAGGTGATGGATGGCAAACGGTTTATGGGAGTATTGTATTTAGATATGCACCCGAGAGCCAGCAAACGGAGCGGAGCCTGGAAGACCACATTCCGTGAACAGAGCAATATAGACGGCAAGCAAATACGTCCGTTGGTACAGGTGGTATGCAACTTCTCCAAACCCGTGGGCAACAAACCGGCATTGCTGAGTTTTGACGAGATGGAGACCTTTATGCATGAGATGGGACATGCCATGCATTGCCTGCTGACAGACTGCACATACCCCTCGCTGAGTGGAACCAGTGTGAAGCGCGATTTTGTGGAGATGCCGTCGCAGGTGATGGAAAACTGGTGCTATGAGTCGGCATTCCTCAACACTTTTGCCCGCCACTATGAGACAGGCGACACCATTCCAGGCGAGTATATAAAGAAAATCAAAGCAGCGGAGAAATATCTGGCAGGGTGGATGTGCCTGAGACAGTTGAATCTGGGCATAGTGGACTTTTCCTTCCACACGATAGAAAAGCCCATAGAGGAACGCATAGAGGATTTTGAACGCGAACACATGAAAGATTTACTCTCCCCGGTTGAAGGTGCAAACACCAGCACGGCATTCACCCACATCTTTGCCGGCGGATATGCATCGGGGTACTACGGATATAAGTGGGCTGAGGTGCTGGATGCCGATATATTCTCGAAATTCAAGGAGAACGGCATCTTCGACAAAGCCACGGCCAAGGCATTCCGGGACAAAATACTGTCGAAAGGCGGCACAGAACATCCCTCGGTGTTGTTCCGCAACTTTATGGGACGCGACCCAGACAAAAAAGCGTTAATGGCGAGATGCGGATTTGAGGAATAGCAAGGTTCCCCGAGATGGTCTCTCCTAATCATTAATCATCGTTTATCGACACACTAATCATGAATGAAATATATGCAAAACAGATACTGACAATATTTGCAAACAATCCTTTCGACTCGTTTAACCATAAACAGATTTCGTCGCGCGTCGGTGCTCACGACAAGGGTGGCCGGCAGCTGGTATTGGAAACCATGCAGGAGCTGGCTGAAAGTAAAATATTGGTTGAAGACGAGAATGCACGCGGCAAATATAAAATCAATCCGAAAAACATCAACGACGACCTGTTGCCCAAGAATTACCTTGTCGGCACCATCGACATGAAACAAACGGGCAAGGCCTATGTCATCCCTCAAGATGAAGGGCGCGAGGATGTGTTGATTGCACCGAACAACACCCACCATGCGCTGCACGGCGACACGGTAAAGGTGTTGATGTTTCCCAAACGCAAAATGCGCAAACCGGAAGGGCAAGTGGTGGAGATACTGCAGCGAGCCCGCACAAGGTTTGTTGGAATAATACAAAAACAGGACCGCTTTGCCTTTATGGTGAGCGATAACCGCTCAATGGTGGTGGACATTTTCATACCAATAAACGAGCTGGCAGGAGCCGAGGACGGTGAGAAGGTGCTGGTGGAGATGACCGACTGGCCAGAGAGAATGAACAACCCTGTAGGACGGGTGTTGAAACGACTGGGCCAACCGGGAGACAACAATGTCGAGATGCAGTCCATCCTGGCCGAATATGACTTTCCGCTTGATTTCCCCGAAGCCGCAGAGAAAGAGGCTGAACGCATCAAACAGCCAACAGATGCGGACTATGAAGGGAGGAAGGATTTCCGAGACATCACCACGTTCACTATCGACCCATCAGATGCAAAGGATTTTGACGACGCCTTATCGTTCCGCAGGTTGAAGAATGGCAACATCGAGGTAGGTGTCCACATTGCTGATGTTTCGTACTACGTGAAACCCGGCAGTGCTATTGATCGCGAGGCCTATGAACGGGGGACAAGTGTCTATCTGGTAGACCGGACTATACCGATGCTGCCAGAGAAATTGTGCAACGGCGTATGCTCGCTACGTCCACATGAAGACAAGCTTTGTTTCAGTGTGGTAATGGAGATGGACAACAAGGCTGTGGTGAAGAAGACATGGATGGGCAAGAGTGTGATAAATAGTGACCGGCGATACGACTATGAGGAGGCTCAAGAGATAATTGAAACAAACAGCGTAAAAGCCGATGAACAGGAGACCGGCAACGCCATTCTGGAACTGCACAAGCTGGCGACTTTGCTGCGAGAAGAGCGCTACAAAGAAGGTGCCATCAACTTTGAGAGCACCGAAGTGAAATTCCATCTGGACGAGAATGCCAAGCCTATAGGTGTTTACATCAAGGAATCGAAAGAGGCGAATTGGCTTATCGAAGAGTTTATGCTGTTGGCTAACAAACAGGTGGCCGAGCATGTAGGCATGACCAAAAAGGACAAGTCAGATGGAGCGAAGCCGAAGCCGGCAAAGACTTTCGTTTATCGTGTCCACGACGAGCCTAACCCCGAAAAACTGAACACGTTTGTGGAATTTGTCGCCAAATTGGGATTCAAAATAAAGGTTGGGTCGCGCCAAGCCCTTGCCCACAGCTATAATAGCCTGTTCGAGACGATTGCCGGCCGCGGAGAGGAGTACATGATAGACAATATTGCCATCCGCACCATGGCCAAGGCCTATTACAGTACGGAAAATATCGGCCACTATGGCTTGGGATTCCCATTCTATACACATTTCACGTCACCGATAAGACGTTATCCAGACTTGATGGTTCACCGTCTGTTAGACCGCTATTTGCATAGAGGAGCCTCGGTGAGTGCCGACGAGTATGAAGAATACTGCAAGCACTGCTCGGTGATGGAGAAACGGGCAGCCGACGCTGAACGGGCGAGTGTGAAATACAAGCAGGCAGAGTTTCTCAGTGACAAGCTTGGGCAGGAGTTTCCTGCACTTATTTCCGGGGTAAGCAAGTGGGGTATATATGCCGAAATTGAAGGAAACAAGTGTGAGGGCATGATTCCCATAGGCAGTCTGCAAGGCGACTATTATATGCTTGATGAGGACAATTACCAAGTGATCGGGAGACGCTATGGGAAATGCTACAAATTGGGCGACCCTGTCACCATTCGGGTCAAAGGTGTTGACATGATGAAGAAACTGATAGACTTTGAATTGGTCGACCTGACAAATGAAGCCCCTATAGGCAAAGAGCGTGGTGCATCACGTGGAAGGAAACGGGATGAGGGGGCACTGAAAGAGGGCAGGAAAGCATCGGGCACAAAGTCCAGAGGGAAATCGTCTGGCAATAAAAATAATGGCAAAGGGAAACGCTCCTCATCGGCAACTAAAGGCCGTAAAACAAAATGACACTGCACAGAGGGGTTTGAAACAATCGGTTTCAAGCCCCTTATGAATTGGACATGGACAGATATGTTTTTTTAGACTTTGACGGTGTTGTGTGCACAAAACGGCACAGAATGGAGCTCTACACAAAAGGTTTTCCTCTAAAGGATGATTATGGTCCATTCTTTGACCCTGAGACAGTAGAAAGTTTAAGGGGCTTGGTCAATGTCACTGACGCAGGGATTATTATCACGTCGACATGGAAATACAAAGGCTGGGATGCTATGCAGACACTCTGGGCCATGAGAAAGATGCCAGGAATACTGCTGGATATTACTCCGACTTTGCCGGCATCGTTTCTCTATACCCGAGGTATGGAGATAAATAAATGGCTTAATACAAACGCTTCGAACAACCCATCGGAATATCGATACGTGATTATTGACGATGGGTTTGATTTCATGCCCGAGCAAGAGCCCCATTTGGTGTTGACCGATCCTACCATAGGACTGACGGCAAAGGATGCCGAGAAGGCACAAGCCATATTGCTTTAAGTTCGGCACACAGAGCCGTCTTATGGTCTTCAGGTCGTGATGTAGGTAGCATTACAGACATGAAGACCATGGAAAAAGTTTTGGAGGTCATTTTATTAACTCTTTCCCCCTATCCACAAGAGGTACTTATTCACGATAGTGCAATACATATATCACACTATACATCAATATTTATCACAGAAAATATTAAACCCAAATCGGTCATTAGGCCGACTCTTACATTCTTTCTCGCTTTTTAAGGTCTGTTTATGCCATATCAGCATTTCTTTCGGCATCTTGGCCACATCCCTGTCTCGCCGTAGCCCGCTAC
>DBXQ01000047.1:0-2382 GCA_002309955.1 Bacteroidales bacterium UBA1208 | reverse complement strand
CTAATGACCGATTTGGGTTAAATCTTACACAAAAAAACAATGTTTCGAAAAAAAGTTCCCAACCATCAGAAGTCGAAGGTGCGGAGCCACATGGAGCATGCATCCGGATTCATGGAATAAACAATGGGAGGTCTGGTATTCCATGGAGTGGGAATGGTGAGGAGAAAAGCCAACATTGCACTGACAAACCTTGTCTATAACATGTGCAGACTATAGCAGATTAAGAAATACCAACCTAATTTAATTACAATACAATAGATAGAATATCAAGTGGTTACCCCCACCCATCAAAAATGTGACAAATAACTTATTGTCAAATGAAAAAATAGTCGTATCTTTGCATCCGTAAAACGAATGTTCAACAACGGTTGTCTGGCAGATTAATGGGTTCTGTCTGTTTGGATGACCAAAAAAGTTAATAAATAGAACCCACCAAAATACAGAATCATGAAGAAAGTTATTACAGTACTCGCTATCGTTGCAGTAGTAGTTTGCCTTGGCAGCTGCAAGAAAAAATGCACCTGCACAACCACTATGAACGGTGCAGTTGTTCAAACTGTTACTATGGAAGCCACAAACTGCTCCAAACTAAATGTTACCCAGACCATTGAAGGTATGGTGCAAGAGACCAAATGCAATTAGGCGATAGCCCTATAGCGTAAAAAAACAAGGCATGCCGTTGGCATGCCTTGTTTTTTTCTGCAACAGAAAGACTGTTCCATAACAGATATTTACATCAAAACCTTATCTCCGATTATGTTGATTGCAATATAATTTTTTTTTCTTGTGTCACTTTTCCCCTTCAAAATGGCTCTAATCGAAATAAAGGAGCAGAATTTTCCGCCAGAGAGACTGTGTTCTTGTCGGCGGAATGGCTCTAAAAAAGAAGAATGCAACTCCGACTGCCACAGTCAGTGCGGTTCCCGCTGGGGTGGCCGGAGGACATAACAAACCGGGGACTGCAAAATAAATAAAACTAACATTAACATGAAAAAAGTCTTAACCATCGTGGCCATTGTCGCCATGGTTGCCTGCATGGCAAGCTGCAAAAAGAAATGTAATTGCACCACAACTGTGAACGGACAAGTAGTGCAGACTGTAGAGATGGAATCCACCAACTGCTCAAAACTCAACGCCTCTCAAACGGTTGGAGGTATGGTTCAGGAGACCAAGTGCAAGTAAAGCACTGCTCCCATGTTACATAGAAAGACGAGTCAACATTGGCTTGTCTTTCTTTTCTCCCACAAATTAGACAAAAAAAAGCCGTTCTTTCGAACGGCTTATTCTCATCTTGCCACTAAATTATTCAGCAACAATCTCTACATTGATTTGAGCTTTGATTTCCTTGTAGATATTAATCTGAGCGGGGAAAGTACCGACTTCCTTAAGCTTGGCACCATCCACAACGATCTTCTTGCGATCAACTTCATAGTTGTGCTGTTCTTTTAAGGCTTCGGCAATCTGGTCGCTGGTGATGGAACCAAAAAGACGACCGTTCTCACCAACTTTGGCAATAAGACGGACGCTCTTCTCGTTGACAGCAGCTTTGAGTGTTTCGGCATCCTTACGGAGTTTTTCTTCTTTGAAAGCACGCTGACGAAGATTCTCAGCATGGACTTTACGGTTGGACGGAGTAGCGATGATGGCCAAGCCGTTGGGGAGAAGATAGTTGTTGGCGTAACCGTTTTTAACTTTGACGACATCGTCTTTGTAACCGAGATTGGTCACATCTTGCAAAAGTATAATTTCCATTCTATTCTTCCTCCTATATTATTTTAAACAATCGGCTACATAAGGCAGCAGAGCCAGATGACGGGCACGCTTGATAGCCTTAGACACTTTTTTCTGATACTTGTTGGAAGTACCGGTGATGCGACGGGGCAGAATTTTACCCTGTTCATTGACAAACTTCAAAAGGAAGTCTGCATCTTTATAGTCAATGTACTTGATGCCAAGTTTTTTGAAACGGCAATACTTTTTGCGTTGGGTTTCAACGGCAATCGGGGTGAGATATTTGATTTCGGTTTCGTTAGCCATGATTCTAATATTTTTTAAATGTGGCGGGAATGTTAATTGGTGAAAATTCCTTTACATTAAATGATTAATTGTTTTCCTCTTGTCCTTCGGCAGGAGTAGCAGCCTGCTTGGCATTGCGCTTCTTCTCGTTGTAGGCAATGGCATACTTGTCGAGAGAGACTGTCAAGAAGCGGAGCAGACGTTCGTCGCGTTTGTAAGCCACTTCAAGGTCGGCAATGACGCTACCCTCAGCATTGAATTCGATGAGGTAATAGAATCCGGTGTTTTTTTTGCGAATAGGATAAGCCAGTTTACGCATACCCCAATTGTTGGTGTAGATGATTTCTGCACCATGGTCTTTTAAGA